>JACQEL010000134.1 GCA_016200595.1 Deltaproteobacteria bacterium | reverse complement strand
TGGGGGTTTGGGCTTCTTCACCTCGGCTGCGCACTCATCGTGTGTGTCTGGTGGTGGCAAGACAGACAGCGTGGAGAGAAGGCAAAACCACGGCCCTTCCCAGCGCTCCAGCAAGAACACAAAGCGGCAGGAGCTTTTTTGACGGAACACGCCATGTCGGTTCGTCGGTAGGACGCAGGCGAGCCGGGAGTCGCTCGCCTCTCCGCTTCAGGCCTCAGGAGAAATCCCCGCCCTGGAACTTTCCCTCACGATCGCGCAATTTTTACCCAGAGGCGCCTTGTTCTTTCCCACCAATCCGTAGTAGAGTGCGAGCCGGTCTATCCTAAGGAGGGGAGTATGGCATGGCCGGTGCGCTATAAGATGAGCGCGCTGCTCTTTTGCGGCTCGGTGATCAACTACGTCGATCGCGTGAATATCTCGGTGGCCGCACCGGTTATTATGAAAGAGACCGGATGGCCGAAAGACGTCTTTAGCTGGGTCTTTTCGTCCTTTCTGATTGGGTACGCGCTGCTGCAACTTCCCGGCGGCGCCATTGCCGATCGCTGGAGTGGCAAGAAAGTCCTGACGCTGGCCTTCTGCGGATTCTCGCTGTTCACGCTGCTCACCCCGCTCGGTGCTCACATCTTTTTCCTGCTCCTCACCATGCGCTTTTTGGTCGGGGCCTTTGAGTCGATGACATTTCCTGCGGTGACCTCTATCAACTCACGCTGGATTCCGCGGCCCGAGTTCGGTCGGGCCCATACCTTCAGTATCTCGGGGATCACGGTGGGACAGATGGTGGCCTACCCCCTCACGGCCTGGATCATTTCTCAGAGTTCCTGGCAGATAGTCTTTTACATCAACGCCAGCTTTGGTTTGGTGTGGGCAGCGGTGTGGTGGTGGTACGCTACTGATACGCCGGCAGAGCATCCTGCGGTCAGCCCAGAGGAACGTAAGCATATCGAGGCCCATCTGCTGCCCAGGTCCACGACTCAGTTACCCTTGCGTGTCTTGCTCACTACGATTCCTCTCTTGGTGCTGTCGTTCGCGTACATGTGCTTTGCCTACATCGGCTGGCTTTTTCTCTTCTGGTTCCCGACTTACCTGATTGAAGCGCGGGGATTTTCCATGGCGGGCATGAGTACAGCCGGCGTCCTTCTTCACGGAGGTGGGTTTATTGGTCTCGTCGGCGGTGGGGCGCTGGGAGATTGGTTCCTCCGTCGGGGGTGGAGCCCGCAGTTTGTCCGCGCCCGCCTCGGTGGGATCGGTCTGACGCTCTCGCTGCCGTTTCTCTTGGGCGCGGCACTCGTCCCCTCTCCTATCCTGTGTGTGATCTTCCAGATCATCTTCTATCTGCTCTTCGCTTCCGCGCTGGCCGGGTTCTCGACCGTCGCGATAGAGTTCAATCCGCAACTGGCTGGGGCGATTTTCGGTTTGATCAATACCTTGGGCACCTTCGCCGGGTTTTTCGGCCCACTGACCGCAGGGTATATGCTGGTTGGCAGCGGCGGCAATTGGCTGCTGCCCTTTTTTGTCTCGACCGCGGTCGGTGCGGTCTGCGCGACGATTCTTTTTCTTGTGCCGATCCGACCGATTAAGCTAGAGACACTCGTCTCTCCCCCTATTGCCGTAAGGCAAGCGGCGCACTAAGCGTGTATGCCGAGCAAGCCAGGGAAAAGCCTTAGTTCATCTGAAAATCGTTATGAGATAGCTGAAGTCTACTTTTTTTGACCCCTACCCTCTTGATTCAGCGGGAAGGACTTGTATAGACCTTCTGACGGATTCTTATTGCTGGAGGATGACTATGCCACTCGACCCGCAAGCCAAGGCATTTTTAGATCAGCTCACCGCAGCCGGTGCGCCCCCCTTGCACGCCCTGCCCGTCGCCGAAGCGCGGCAAGCTTTGCGTACACTCTTCTCTACCGACGCGCCTGAACCTCTTCACCAAGTCGAGAACCGCCAAGTCCCTGGTCCCGCAGGCCATATCCCGGTGCGGATGTATGTGCCTAAGGGCAAGGGGCCCTTGCCCGTGCTCGTCTATTTTCACGGAGGGGGATGGGTCCTGGGCGATTTAGAAACCCATGACGGTACCTGTCGAGGTCTAGCAAACGCGGCTAAGTGTATGGTGATAGCGGTCGATTACCGCTTAGCCCCGGAACATAAATTTCCCGCCGCGCCGGAAGATTGCTACGCCGTCACGAAGTGGGTGGTTCTCAACGCCGCAGCTTTTGGTGGCGACCCAACCAGAATCGCCGTAGGCGGCGACAGCGCGGGTGGTAACCTCGCCGCCGCGGTCGCGTTAATGGCAGCGGACCGGGGCGCGCCGACTTTGGCTTACCAACTGCTTATCTACCCGGTCACCAATTATGCGTTCGATACCCCTTCATACCGAGAGAATGCCGACGGCTATCTCCTGACCAGAGACTCGATGCAGTGGTTCTGGGGCCATTATCTGGCCAACGAAAACGATGGACAAAACGCCTATGCCTCGCCCATGCGCGCGCGGGATTGTCGCCGCGTGCCTGCGGCGTTGGTGATGACCGCCGAGTTTGACCCCTTGCGGGATGAGGGCGAGGCCTACGCAGCCCGGTTGCGCGAGGCGGGCGTGCCAGTGGCAGTAAAACGCTATCATGGTATGATCCACGGGTTTTTCAGCCTTGGCCATGTGCTGGATCAGGGCAAAAAAGCGGTGGCGGACGCTGCCGCTGGGCTCCGCGCTGCCTTTGCCAAGTAGTCGAAATAAGAGGGACGTGCCATCGCAGCCCCAGTATGAGGAATAGTCCTGTGACTTCTGATTTCCAACAACACACCAACAACAGCAGCGGCAAACTGGGAAGCGCGTCGAATCCCTTGCGGGTCGCAGTCTTCGGAGCTGGGCCTGCCGGGTTTTACGCCGTAGAAGAGTTGCTCAAACAGCAAGAGATTGCGGTCGCCGTCGATCTCTTCGATCGCCTGCCGACGCCTTACGGTCTCGTGCGTGGTGGCGTCGCACCCGATCATCAGAAGATCAAAGCGGTCATCAGACAGTATGAAAAAACTGCCGCACGCTCCGGCTTCCGTTTCTTTGGTAATGTCACCTTTGGTGAAAATCTTTCTCTCAGTGAGATCCTTGGGTATTACCATCAAGTGTTGTTCACCACCGGGGCGGAGGCGGATCGACGCATGGGCATTCCTGGCGAAGACCTGCTAGGGAGCTATCCGGCCACGGTGTTCGTCGGCTGGTACAACGGGCATCCGGATTACCGTGACTTGCAGTTCGACCTCGGTGTCGAGCGTGCGGACGTGGTCGGCAATGGCAACGTGGCGATGGACGTCACCCGTATCCTGGCTCGTTCTATTGATGAACTGGCGAAGACGGATATTGCCGACTACGCTTTGGAAGCCTTGCGCGAGAGCAAGATCAAAGAGATCTATTTGCTGGGCCGGCGCGGCCCAGCACAAGCTGCTTTCACCAATCCCGAGATCCGTGAGTTGGCGGAACTCGCCGGTGCTGATCTGGTAGTGAAACCGGAAGAGTTAGAACTGGACGAGGTGAATCGCGAATTTCTCGTGCAGCATGCCGCGGAACAAACCCACCAGCGCAACGTCGATACCCTTAGAGCCCAGATTGCTAAAGGAGAGGGGAGCCAGCCCAAGAAAATCCGCGCTCGCTTCTTTGTCTCACCGGTCGAAGTCTTGGGGAAAGAAGGAGTGGAAGGTTTACGGCTGGAGAAAAATCGCTTGGTCAAGGATGGGACTGGCGTATTCAAGGCCCAAGGCACTGGTGTCTACGAGGAAATCCCCTGCCAACTCGTCTTTCGCTCCATCGGGTACAAGGGGCATCAGTTGCCTGGAGTGCCCTTCGATGAGCGTAACGGCATTATTCCTAACCAGGATGGCCGCGTGATTGATCCGGCTACCAAGACTCCGCTGCCGCGCGTGTATGTGGCTGGGTGGATCAAACGAGGTCCCTCGGGCGTGATCGGTACGAACAAATCCGACGCCACCGCTACCGTCCAAGTCATGTTAGAAGATGCGGCCCAGTACTCGGCAGGGGAGGGACTGTCGTCTGCTCCTGACGCTATTCCAGCCTTGTTAGCGCAAAAACAGATACGTGCCGTCACGTTTATTGATTGGAAACGGATCGATCAGATTGAAATTGCCGCCGGGAAAAAGCGGGGCAAGCCGCGAGAGAAGTTAACCACCATCGCCGAGTTGTTAGCGGCGGTAAACTAAATCAACGGAAGCGGTAAGGAAGATAGCGCGGTCGCGTTTGGTTTTGATCGCGGAGAAAAGCCGCTTGGTTTCCTCTCGGGTAAGGAAGGAGATGAACCCAGAAAGGGCGAAGTGACCTAAACCCCAAAATCGAAGAAGGGAGAATTTCCATGAAGAGCCTGTATTCAATTGTGATTGCTCTGGTTGCTGTCATCGTGTCTGCCGCAGTGGCCGGTGCTGATCCTGGGAAGACCTGGGAGAAGCAGATCAATACTCCAGTGCGGTTTAAGGTGCTGAAACAGTTTGGCAATGCGGCGGTGCTGGATCAAGAGACCGGGCGGGTGTGGGAGCAGTCGCCGAGCACGAGCACTTCCACCTGGTTTAATGCGCTCAACCACTGCGACGATCTCGATCTTGGAGGCCGTAAAGGGTGGCGGCTACCGACGATCGAGGAGCTGGAGAGTTTGGCGAACACCGCCAATTCAAGTCCAGCGCTGCCTACTGGTCATCCCTTTACGCTGACTAGTGGACAAAAGACTGGCTTCTACTGGTCGGCTACTACCCACGCCTTCCTTACCAGCGAAGCGTTGGGCGAGATTCTCACCAATGGCAACGTGAGCAGCAACGGTAAGAACCAGGACGACTTCGTGTGGTGTGTCCGCGGTGGACAGGGGATTGATGGGGTGCAGTGATGGGGTGATTGGCGTCTGCTGATTTCACGGGTGGGCGGGGCGGCATCCGACAATTCCACAGTTTAGGCAGAGTGTGGAATTGTCCGGTGGCGCCGGCTTGTGGGTTGCAGGGTTGAGAAGTGATGCTAGCTACAGGAAGCGGGAGTGCTAGCGCATTTCCTCCGCCATCAGCACGAAAAACTGGCGGAAACGGGCAGTTATTTTCTGGTAACCGCCTGGGCAGTTTTCTAGATCGCAAATGCTTCCAGCAACCTATTACGGTAGAAATCCTGCTGTTCTCGCGTCGTGCTGGTCGCCGGCACGGCTAAGATCACGGTATCGAGTAGCCCCTCGCGTTCCTTGACCTTCGCTCGCACGCGCTCAACCGCTCCCACGGCACAGAAGGCGTCAACCATCTCCGGTGGGATCAGCTCAATCGCCTTGAGACGCTCTGGAGTGCGTTGCATTGCCCGTACCCTTGCTACCGTTTCGGCAAAGCCATGCGCCGCAAAGATATCATCATAAATGGCAGCCCAAATACTGAACAACATCGCCCCCGCGCCAATACGGTAGGCAGTGGAAAGATCATCGTCGATCACCGCGAAACACT
>JACQEL010000133.1 GCA_016200595.1 Deltaproteobacteria bacterium | reverse complement strand
CCGGCCACTGAGTTCCCCGCCGGCCAGTGGGATTACATGCGCTACTACGAGGAGAGTTTTGCCGAGGCCATCGCCCCCATGGAGACTAACGTCTACAAATTCGTGAAACTGCTGTTTCGCAAGGGGAATCCCGCAGGGGAAGGAAAGCCCGCGCTCACGGCAACGGCTCGTCGTAGTCACGGGATGATGGGGGGGAGCGTGATTCCCGACCTCCCACGAGACCATGACGTGGTGAGCGAAGAAGACCTCAGCATCTATGTCGCTGCGTGAGAGCGCAACGGATTTTACGGACCATCCTCATGGTACATGAATCATCTCATCAACGCCGAGTACGCCCAGACGGCCCAGCATGGCGGCTACCTCGAGATGCCCGTCTTATTCCTAGCCGCGCAATATGACTATGTGTGCGAATGCACCCATTCGCGGCTGGCTGAGCCTATGCGCACGTATTGCCGCAAGCTGACGGAAGAGACGATCCGCTCCGGCCATTGGCTGGCGCAGGAAAAGCCGGTCGAGGTAAATGCGGCTTTAGTGAAGTGGCTGGCGACCGCGGTCCCTGGCGTGTGGCCACGGCCGAAATGAGAAGAGCGTAGGGAGAGGGAATCTCACCTCTATCCTGCACGCGGGCATGGTCTGCGCTTGTCGGCTCCAGAGGTTTTCATTTGAGTGAGGAGACATACCGTTTTCTCGGTCGTAGGCCGGGATAAGGCCGCAGGCCGTTCCCGGCGTTCCCGTCTACGCCGGAAACGCTCCGCTTATTCCGGCCTACCTTCTTGCTCTTTTCATTCAAGTGAGAGGAGAGAGGTGGACCTCGATCTACGCTTACGCCATAAAGCCTACATCGCGTGCCGCGAAGTTGGCTAACTGGGGAAAGATGCCGTTCAATTGTGCGTCCGTGGCTCCGAACCATTTTGCCAGGGTAGCGCCGTATTGCACCAGCGAGGTACTTGGCAACATCACTCCCCGATTATCAGCGTAATCGTCCGCGGACGCATTGAAGTTGTTGTAATTCGTCATGACCGGGAAGCGACCGTAGATTTTACCCCCAAGGACAGCCCCCCCGAGGATCACATGGTGATTGCCCCACCCATGGTCTGAGCCCGCGCCGCTCGGCTGCAAAGTCCGCCCAAAGTCAGAGAGCGTAAAAGCGGTCACTTGATTCTCTATCCCCCAAGCGCTCATCGCCGCAAAGAAGGCATCAAGGGCTTTGCTCACCTGTTGCAGTAAGTCCCATTGCTGATAGGCCTGTCCCCCATGAGTGTCGAAGCCGCCGAGGCTGCAGAAAAAGACCTGACGTCCCACACTGAGTTGCGAGTTCAGGCTGATAATGTGGGCAATTTCCTGGAGCTGATCCCCAATCTCAGTGGCGGGAAAGGGCTGAGGAAATACCGTGCTGCCGGCGGCAGATTGAAGCAAGGGGCTGAGCGTGAGGGCGCTCGCCATCACCTTATTCGCCGCGTCGATGAGGGCGTTTCCACTGCTCGCCGTCACGATCTGCTGCTGGGCAGTGGCACGCGCCTGGGCAGCAGCCGGTGGATAGATACCGAACGCGTCCTGGACGAGAGCATTGCCGGGTTGCAAACTGACACCCTGAGTGAGGCTGCCAACGCAGTAGATCGCTGGGCTGTTCATAGCGATGGCGATAGGGAAACTGGTGTTAGCATTGTACGTCTGCAGTTGATCGAGGGTGCGTCCGCCCCACCCTGAACTCCCACTTGCATTCGGATACCCGGTTTGCATCAAAACGATCTGGTCCGCATGCGAACGCAAATTGGTGGGAAGGGAAAAGGACGGATCCGCCAGATCCTGGTAGGCCGTTGGTTGCACTAAAACGCCGACGTTGGCGAGGATGGCCAGTTTCCCGCGATTGAACAGGGCCTGGAGTTCTGGCAGGGCATAGTGCAGGCCGAAGGCTCCGAGCGATGGATCGGTGATGCCGAGCAGTTGCGCCTGTGGCAGCGCCAAGGCGCCACGAGCACTCTGGTAGGCGCTGTACTGCGGACCCGTGAGCGGCACCGATGAGGTTATGACCGTCGTTCCCACCAAACAGGAACACACAGACCAACGCCTTATAATCCGGTGGCGACGCCGCCTGCAGCCGAGTGAGTTTGTTGAATCCAGCGATCAGACCAAGGCTGGTGCCCAGTTGGAGAAATTTGCGTCGAGAGAGCATCAGTGTCATCTCCTGATTTGCCGCAATACACAGCCATTACAGCAGGCATCAATGTTGGACCAAGTATTCGCCCGACATAAACGTCAGGTAGAGCGCGGTTAACACGCGCTGGTTGTTGTCGTACATCGCGGGCAGCGCGCCGAGAATGGCCGTACGTGTTTGTGGCAGCATCCGTCCATAGAGCAAAGTGGTATCGATGGCGGTGACCAAAGCCGACGCATTGGCAGCGACGTTGACGAACGGCTGCAACGCCGGATTGATCGGCCAGGGATTGTAGATCAAAGAATAGAAAAAATTCGCGCGATTGACTGCATCGCTGGCCGCATAGATCTGAAATTCCGGTCCGAAGAGGGAGCTTTTGGGAATATGGAAGAGCGGCGAGTAGTGGCCGAACACCGAAGGCGCATCCAAGATCCCTTCATTCATGTTGTAGAAGAGGTAAGCAAACTGTGAGGCCGGACCGGGGTCGAGGTTCAAGGCACGCGCAATGGCGAGCGTGTGTTGCAGCGGAGTACGCAGACGAGCAAAATTACTCGGCGGGGCATCATTCCTCGCCTCAGGGTCGAGCACGATGGCCTCAATCACGGCTTGCATATCACCGCGTACCTGCCCGCCATTGCCATTGAAGACCTGAGCGATCCGTTTGATATACGCCGGACTGGGATTACTCGTCACCAGGGCGCGGATCAGACGCGTGGCCACAAACGAGCCAAGGTTTGGGTGATTAAAGATGATATCGATGGCGCTATCGAGGTCTTGCTGGGCAGTCTGACCGGCGGGGAGCCCTTGCCCGAGCAGGATTTTGGCCGAGGTGTTGTGCCTTCCCGGGACGGGGATCATCGGCCCTGGATAGTAATTATAATTCCCTCCGCTACCGGTTGTGCCGGTGGCATTGCTATAGGTCCAGCCCGTCAATGCTTTCGCCAGTTGCTGTACGTCGGTCTGCGTATAGGTGGGGAGTGGATTGCCGGAGCCATCGGTTTGCACCGAGCCGTCGAGATTCAGCTGAGATAACCCCAGAGTGAATAACTGCATCATCTCGCGGGGATAATTCTCATTGGCTGCGCCTCCTGCTACGCCGCTATTAGCCAAGTCGAGGTATTTGCCCATGGAAGCGTCAAGCGTGATCTCTCTCAGTAGGGTGCGGTAGTTGCCAAAGGCATTGCGGCTCAGCACTTGCAACCAGGGCACGATTTCGTCACCGTTAGTGTTCTTGTTCATGGCAACGACGAAAATCTCGCTGAGGGCACCGACTAGGCGCTGCCGCAGCTGATCCTGACCACTGAACGCATTGGCCACAAACGCATCGACGGCATCGGCGCGCGAGGCGGTAGCCAATGACGGCCAGGAAGATTCAGGTGTGGCGAATTGTTCGTGGATGAACGCCGACATACCCACCTGTTTGGCATGGGCGAGCAAAGCCGGGGTGGGACCGAAGGTCGTTTGCTCGAGGAATCGGCCATAGGTAATTGCCTGAGGGTCCTGAATCGCTATCGAGACCGAACCTTGCGTCACCCCGTCAGCCATGGCAATGGCGTACACGGTTACCGTCCCGCCGACCGGAGGCGAGGCCGGCGCGGTGTACAAACCAGTGTTGGTGATGGTACCGGCACCAGGGCTGCCTACTACACCCCAGGTCACCCCGGTATTAGAACTCCCGGTGACCGTCACTTGAAACTGCTGCATACCGCTCGGCATTAAGCTCACACTACTCGGTGAGACTACCACCGCAAGACTGGAGGTGACGTTCAGCGTAAGCGGCGTGGAGACAGCGCCAGGACCCGGGTTGGCAATGGTAATGCTAGCTGCTCCTCCCTGTGTAGCTGTCCCCTTTGCGGCTAGTTGCGAGGATGAGACGAAATTGGTCGAGAGAGCCTGGCCATTCCACAGAATCTGCGCCCCGCTAACGAAATTGCCGCCGGTGACCGTGAGGGTAAAAGTTCCCAGTGAAAGCGCGGTGGGCGTCAGCGAACTGAGGGTCGGAGTAGCGTAACGCACCGTAATAGTGTTGCGCGCACGCACAGCTCGCTTAGCCACACTGGCGGCAGTGACAGTCGCGCTGGCAAAGCCCGGCAATGGTGTGGGAGGTGCTGTATACTTCCCCGTGACGTCAATCGCACCAATCGCGTTGCGTTTGACGCCCGCGGGTGGCGTCAACGACCACTTTACAGCGGTATTGGTTGTCCCCATCACCTTCGCCGTAAATTGTCGGACCCCATTCACCGGCACGGTGACACTGGCCGCTGGATCGAGGGTGACCGTGACAGTAGCTGCAGCGACGGTATTCGCCGTCAATAGTGTTAGTACAAGGACGACCAAACGTGTCACTACTTGTAGGTACATACCGTCCGTTCTCCCCTGCCCCTTGGTCGCTGTTGTAGGACGGCACGCTTACGTCGATGGCCTGGTCCACAAGGTCGCAACAGCAACAGAGCGCATACTGCGTCGTTAGTTGACAGCCCGCGGTCCTGAATCTGCTAACGGAGAATGTGAGTCTCCGTTACGAGCTATTCATGACGAAGGAGTAGTTCTCCTTCCCCCGATTCGGAGATATACACCAGCAACCGCTGCCAATCTATATGGCTTTGCCTCTGGTACGGTCCAATCTTCAGCAGTGGTGAGAACTGACAGATCCGGAAAATCCCCAGGAGGATGGGGAAGGAAGGATAAGATGGT
>JACQEL010000145.1 GCA_016200595.1 Deltaproteobacteria bacterium | reverse complement strand
ATCTTGGGGTGGGCGGTCATGGGACCGAGCAGTTTTCCGCCAAAGTCATACGGACCAATGGTGTCGAGTGTATGGGGATCAAGCTCGTGCGGTGGACCGGCCTCCCATAGCGCCAAGAGCTTGCCGGCGTGCACGATGATGTTAGTGTTGGCCGCATTCGGAAAAATGCCCTCGCCCCGGGGATCGGTGGCAGCCAGGTCAGTGAGCCCCCCGAAGAGGGCTTCCCCAGCCTCGCGTTCCATAGCGAACCGCTGGGTACGCACCCAGCGATTGCGGTAGTGGGCTTTGCCGTCACGAATGGTGAAGGCATGGATCATGCCGTCGCCATCGAACCAGTGGTAGCGCCCACGTGGGGCAAACTGTGGATTCGGACCATTGCGATAGAGGGTGCCATCCAGTTCGTTGGGGATCTCACCCTCCACTACCAGGTCCTGGATTTCGCCCTCCATCGGCCAAGGCGCATAGTTGTCACGCAGAAAGGGGTCATCGGAAAATGGACGGCTCATAAGGTAATCCTCCTTCTCTTGGTAAAGGCGTAGGGTCAATTCACGAATTACTTCTACTTCTCCTGGGTCGTCGCACGGCAACGGTCTTCTTACGTCTCACTGGTTTCTGCTCGCTCATCTGCAACTGAGACGGCTGCAAGCTGAGCACCCCGGTCGCCCAACGGGCCGCAGCCATATGCCACAACGCAAAGATCTCCGTCTGATTAGTGGACGGTAACCGGTCGGCGAGAGCGAGCGAGGTAATGCCGTGAGCCATCGCCCACAGGACATTGGCCTCCTGATCCACGTCGAGGCCTTGTAACCCGCGCGCCTTCACCCACGCGCTCAGCGTCTCGCGCATGATCGCCCAACTATGTCGCATGCGGGTGAGCTGCTCCGGCGTCAAGCTCAGCCCGGGAACCGAATCCTGGAAGATCAGACGGTAATAGGCGGCATTGTTCAAGCCGAATTGCAGGTAACGCTGGCCCATAGCCTGGAGCTGCGCTTCCAGGGTGGGCTCTTGGCGCGCTTCTTCCATCTCCATCGTCAGCAGGTCGCCAGCTTGGAGTTGCAGCGCGAGGAGCAAAGCTTCTTTACTGTCGAAGTGCTGATAGATGGCGGTAGCACTATAGCCGAGCGCACCGGCGACCTCACGCATAGTTAGTCCGGTGGTGCCTTTCTCTTCAACCAAACGCAAAGCCGCCGCCAAAATATCGTCACGCAGTGTGGGATTCGCCGGACGAGGCATAAAGTATCCTTTAGATGACAATGTTATTTAACAGTGTTACTTAACCTTGTCAAGTTATGTTGTTGACGTTGACGGAAAAGGTTAATTGAGGGGTGTCAGCAAATGTGAACAGGCAGCGGTCAAAAGATAAAAACTTGCCTATAGTTCCCTCTGTCTCCTCGACCAGCACGACCATCAGTATGCCTGCCCCTTTCTGCTTGCGTCGGTCCGCGCTTCTGCGGCGGAGCCTCCTCACGTGCCTTCTGCTTGCCCGCGATGATCACCGATCCGCCCTACTCCTCTGGCGGCATGACCCTCACCACTCGCAGTGCCGATCCCTCTAAGAAATATGTCAGTCATGGCTAGAAGCTGACGCGCCCCTCCCTCGGGGGCGACAATCGCGACGGCCGCTCCTGGGCTTACTGGTGTACCCTGTGGATCGCGCAGTGTTATCGCCTGGTCAAACTGGGCGGCTACTTCCTCATGGTCTCGGACTGGCGTCAGCTCCCGCTGGCCACTGATGCTCTACAAGCGGGAGGTTTCATCTGGCGTGGTGTCGTAGTCTGGGATAAGACGCCCGCCGCGCGCTCGCCTCACACCGGCTACTTTCGCCATCAATGTGAGTATGTGGTCTGGGGCAGTAAAGGGCCGTTACCCAAGGCTGCTCACCGCGGGCCGCTCGACGGCTGCTTTCGCTTTCCCGTGCTCCAGAAAGATAAGTTCCATAAGACGGGCAAGCCCTCGGCGCTCATGCGCCGGCTGGTGGAGGTGGTGCCGCCAAGATGTATAAGCGTTGATCCTATTATGGGCAGCGGGACCACAGGCGTCGCGTGCATTGAGGCGAGCCGCAATTTCATCGGCATCAAACAAGAAGTAGTGTATTTCTCGATGGCGCGGCAGCGCTTGGAGAAGAAACCGGCTCAGGCTCCCCTTACGCTGTATGAGAGGGATTGGCCGGTCGGGTAAATTCAATCTTCACCCGGAGAGGGAGCTATGTGTCACACCTAGTAATCCCTTTAACTGCGGCGCTTAAAAATTTTCCGTAGAGCCTCTTTACCTCCTTGTCTTTCAACCTCAGCCGCAAGGAAGGGATAGCGGCGAGAAAGGAAATCAAGCGAGATATGAGCATCCAGGAAATCTAACACAATGTTGCAACGATCCTGAACAAGATTGTCATCAATGCTAAGTCTTAAAATCTTAACGGTCCTTTTGATTTGTTCAGTAATTATCTGTGGCAATTTTGGTGCAGGTTGGATAAGACAGCTAGGGAACTCTATGACAAACCACCCGTCTTCGACAATAAAGGGGTCGATTATATCTATATTTTCCCCTTTGTAA
Source organism: Deltaproteobacteria bacterium (assembly GCA_016200595.1). Taxonomy (GTDB): domain Bacteria; phylum Desulfobacterota; class Binatia; order Bin18; family Bin18; genus JACQEL01. The sequence goes on along the minus strand of JACQEL010000145.1, from coordinate 9,031 downwards.
GAATTGACTTGTGGAATTGCTAATCGGTAATTACTCCACTCATAGGCTAAGGCTCGATACAAAGACTTCGGTAAGAAGTGGTCTAGCGTACCAGAACCTGGGAAATACATACAGGTGTATGCGCATATCCCCTTATAAGCAGCGTACAAATCTTTCGTAGCAATTTTCCAATATTTGGGAAGTGTTTTGTCACTCGGGTTTGCAGCGAGGAAAGCGTTTCCACGTTGCCTGACACTAGTATCAAATCCAGAAGGTTCAGGTTGGGGGGTAACACGAATCAAAACTGAACTCCAAATTTTTCGGCAAAATATATCCAACGCGGCCAGAATTTATCATTCTGTGCAAGGGATCTTACTAAACGTTCCGATACTGTCCGTACATCATCGGCAGAAGGGTTATCATGTAACTGAAGGGCTTTCGCTTCTTCAATGGCAGCCTCTGCTTCTTTGGAGCGCGCGTGCCTCAATTCAAATACAGGCGATGTCAGCCAAGACGACACATCACCAAATTTTACGAACTCTACCTCACGCAAACTAACCTCACCTGCACTAGATAAGTCCAGGTGAACAAGTGAATCCGTCTCAGAATTGAAAATGGTTTCAGAAGAAGCCATAACTAGGGGCGAATGAGTAGCTAAAATATATTGGGCTTCAAGTTCAGAAGCCAGCATGTCCTCAATAGATATTACCGCTGGCAATACTGCTCGTTGCCAACGCGGGTGAAGATGGGCTTCCATCTCATCTACAAGCACGACCATACGGCGCTGGGGCTTGCTACGTGCGAGTTCAGCGGCAACCACATGTTCGTTCCAAGCCCATACTATTAAATAAGCGAGAGTAATGATCCGGCGAACGCCCGCGGATGAATATACGATGGGGATCACACCGTATGGATGTCGATAGTAGGAATATCTCGTGGGTCATCCGGAATTCGTACTGGTTCTCCTGGCTCTAGTCTGCCGAGATCAGGAGGGGATAAGTGGGCGAGTACTTTGGTAAACGTCTCAAAAGGAGATTTCGAAGGATTGCTCTGCCAACGAATCCAGTCCCGAACTAATCCCTCTATTCTTCCTTGCAGACCATTCCAGACTTCTTCACTCGTAAATACAGATTTATTGCGAACTGGATCATTTGTTGCTCCACGCTGCTGAGCTGGGTCCCAGACAGCAAATGACCCATCCACACGTGCATATACGGTCAACCCAGGGATAGTGGGACGTTTCCTGGGTTGAGGCCACGTTAAAGTGCTCCAATCGAAAGCAATGGTTTTCTTCTCAGGCTTGGAATGCTTACCTTCTATTGTGAAGGTAATCTCCGTTCTCTCTTTATGTGGACCAGGGTTGGGGTAGGCTAGTCGATCAGTCCAGATACCAGTTAGAGCCCACCAGGCGCATTCAAGCAGGAAGGTTTTACCAAGACCATTATCGCCTGTAATCAACGTTAGACGAGGCGCAGGCTCCAAAACAAAACGATCTGCTGGACCAAGCCCACGGATCTCAAGATACGCCAACGTTCCGCCCTGGTCTGGTTCAGAGTCGGGGGCTGGAGGTATATAGGATTGTAAGTCGTACCATGGCACTCTTCCAGTCTGAAAAACATGCACGAAAGAAAGATCGGAAGGTAAAGATTTATCAAAAAGTACTTCTGTTTCTTCAGGATTAATATGGAAATCTTCAATGAATAATTCAATGATATCTGAGAATTTAGTATTGTCGGGCCAATCTTTATCTCTGTAAATCCATACTGCTAAGTGGAATGCCGGTATCCTTTTTTTTGAGGTAATCTTGAAGCTAACTCCGAAATATAATTTGGATCCCAACCCCAAACGCGAGTATTATGTTCATGAAGAAATGCAGAACGAAATGTTTGTGTATTAATTGCTTGCAAACCTTTTGCGGAATAATCAGGGCGAACCCATTTTTTTACTGACTTAAGTGGAATGGCCCATCTCGAGAGCAACTCTCGCCGTGGTGCCTCCACCTAGAAACGGATCAAGTACTACCCCCGTTGGTGGACAACCTATTTCTACACAACGTCGAACAAGCTCATCCGGGAATGGTGCTGTATCCAGTCCATTTGTAACTTTTGGCCGTGCAGCAATAGTCCACATATCCTCTTCAACTTTTTGATCGACAAGGGGCTGTTTATTAAAATAATAATGACGTCCCTTCACAAACATGAAAACGTACTCATAACTTCGGCTTGGGCGATCCGTCACTGGCTCCGGTAGACAATTCTCTCTATGCCAAATTATAGGGCTCCTTAGCACCCACCCGTGAGAACACATTTCTATCGCAACACGCCAAGGGATACCGATGGTTGATTTTCTCTGAATGCCGATTCCCAAACCACCGCTTTTATCCACTGCACGTAAACCAAACCGTCGCTTGTTGCTCTTTTTATCTGTTCCGTGAGATTTCCCTTTCCCGGAATAGTATGTATCGCCGATATTGAGGAATAGCACCCCATCCTTGCGAAGAACACGCCTGACTTGATCCATGATGCTACTTACAGCGGCAACGTATCCTTCTACTGTTTCCTCCAATCCAATTTGCCCTTCAACTTTATAATCTCTTAGCCAATAGTAAGGGGGAGAGGTAACGACACAATGGACGGATTCTTCTTCAAGACGACTGAGCACCTCTTTCGCGTCACCTTGATATATGCTCCATCGTAGACCAGGAACAGGTTCTCCATGCCACTCTGTTTCACTAGGGATGATACTATCGATAGAGGGAACGTTATTCGCTAGAGCGTCAGCATATAAGCGCACATCCCCCATTATGCTGCCCTTCTCCCGTGAGATGATTTTCGCTCTTGGTATGGCCTGTCCCAGTTGGGACTCTTACATTTGGGACAGACACGAGGGCGCTCTTCTTTGTTTCGTGGGAGCCACTCGTGCCCACAGCGACAGCGGTAGCCCTGAAGCATAGCCTCACCGATTGCTCTATGAGTATCTCCCACCATTCGCTCCTTAAAGTATTTCCCGTTGGTATATACTAAAGCTCTTGATGTCGCAACGCCTAATTGTAAGTTGTCAGCAAATGTGAACCGGCAGTGCCGAGAAAGATGAACAGGCAGCGGTCAGAAGATAAAAACTTACCCATAGCTCTTCCCGATCAAGAGTGAAAAAAGAGAATTCGTTCGTCATTAACAGAGCCACCAGCCGTCCTATTCCCCTTCCCCTCTCCGGGGCTTCCGCAGTTCTTCCGCAATCTCGCTCCTAACGTCCCAGCTCACCGCGAGCCGCCCAGATGTGTCCTTGCAGCTTCAGTAGGAACCGCAAGCGGGCGGCAATACGGTGCAGGGTTGGTTAGGCGGCAGTCCCTCTTCAGCTTCTGCTCGTTTAGGCACCAATCTGGTTTAGAATCGAAATGATATACTTGGCTTCATTACTGTAGTTCCCGGGTTTTTTGATCGGCGCGAATGGTCGAAAGGAGCGCGAAGAGCCCTTGCTCCCCGCGCCCTAGTTGTCCCAAGGTGGGAAGTGACCAAACGACCCAGCCGTGGAGGCAGCCATAGACAGTTTACCATTCGCGCTCACCACAATCTTGCAGACCTTTCAGCCCCTTATGCGCGCGGAAGTCTTTAGCAGTTTTGGGTATCTCCTCACCGGGCTGTTGATTGGTGAAGTCAAAGCAGGCACGGTGCGCGCCAGTGTCTTCGCCCCCGCCGACTACTGGCCTCAACGCCTTTCGGACCTGTTTTGTATGTTCTGATGCAAAAAGAAAGACCTGACTCTATTCCCCTCAAGTCTTCCGCGCTCTCCTGCCTCAACGCCCCCTCGCACTTCCCCGCTTCGCTCGCCGCGGCCAGCTTTCCCCGCACCCGCTGCCGCGTCGGTGAGGGAAAAGGGAAGGGAGCGGAGAGAGTACCCCCGGCAATTGAGCTTGCTTACAGCAACAAGCAATTTACAATACGCCCAGGGCAGAACAGGGCTGACCAGAAAGGAGAGAGCGGGCACGCAAGAAGGAAAAGGCCAGAGTCGCTAGGGCTTAAAGCGTGTCTGCAAACTTCGGATACCAAGTCATTGCGAGCGGAGCGAAGCAATCTTTGCGTGTAGGAGAGATTGCTTTGTCGCCGGAGTTTATCCTGAGGGGGAAAAGAGGGTCAGGTCTTGCAGTAATACATGGCGAGGAACGGTAACGGTCAAGGCAAAAATGTTCTGATGCAAAAAGAAAGACCTGACTCTATTCCCCCCCAGATCAACGGTGTGACAGTGGCGGAGCCCATCTGGCGAGACCCGGTAAACGTGCGCGGCCACAGCACGGTGACGGTGCGCTCTCGCTTCGACGACTTCACGGGCCTCCTCGTCCTGCACTGCCACATCTTCAACCACGAGGACATCGGCATGATGCAGACCCTTGAGATCTACAAAGCGCCCCTGTGATTGAGGCAGTGTCTAAAAAAGCAGGGTCTTCGACGTTAAGAGGAGACCGTTAGCAAACCGCTCGATCGCATCGGGAGTAGGGAGTACTCCTCGGCTTTTGCCTCGCCGCAGAATGTCTTCACACCGCGCCACATACACCTCCGGACCGCCCGTGACCCATCCGTATTGCCGCGCAGCATCGAGGGCCAGGGCGCCCTGGGCTGCATCAACCGCATCTTGCCAATCTTGTTGAGTCCGTGGCTCTTCCATACTGTAAAGTCCGAAGAATACGAGCCGCATGTCGAGCGCGGCGAAACAGGATGGCTTGCCCTCTAGGTTTCCCTTCTATGAAAAAATAGGGGAGCTGGCAAGAGGTAAGCGTCAATACAAGTTCGCTTCTTTAGCGACAAGGCAAGAAAAGTCCAATTCCGGTTCCCCCTATCTACTCTTCCCCTTCACTCTTCGCTCGTTTTCTTCTTCATCGCAGGGTAGCGTCCGCCCATGCCCGCTGCTCAATCGGAAGTCCGAAGATTGGTACAGAGACTACCCTCAGGCCAGCACGGCGTGCTGGCGGGTGCCGCGGAGCGGCACGGGACGGTAGGCCGGTCTTTTAAGGCCGGACTGAGGGACAGCTCGCCTTCGGCAGCAGTTGAGGAGGTCTCGCGTGCGCTGAAGGCCCGGTTTCCCCACGTGCCGACTTGTTTCGTCGAGGTGGATCGCGCAGTATATCCACCACTTGTTAGGTCGTCGGTATTTGCAGCGTGAGTGATCGGTGCATTTTTTCATGGATTCAGTCATTAAGAGTCAGATACAACCAATTCCATCAGTCCATGACTTCAGGGCGCACAAAGCCAAGCTGTCACTGGCTCAGTTCTTCCAGCAGGGCGCGGGCCTCTTTGAGCCCGGTGGTGTCAAAGCCTTCAGTGAACCAGCCGTAGATTGCTGCCAGCATCTCCCGGGCCGCATCCTTCTTCCCCTGGTGTTGCCACAAACGGCCCAAGCTCGTGGTCGCGCGCAGTTCCAGCCACTTGGCGCCTTGGCGTTGAGCGGTAACAATAGCTTGGTGAAAATACGCTTCGGCCTCAGCCTCCGTTTGGGGGCTGGAGGCTGAGGGCTGGGGACTTCGGACTTCGGACTCCGGACTCCGGACTCCGGACTTGTTTTGACTTGCTTTGACTTGCCTCGGGCTTGGTTTGATTTTGGACTGGAGTAATAATTCTCCCGTGAGCCAAGAGAGCCAGATTTCTTGCACCTGCTGCCCGGTCTGCCGGGCAATCTCCAAAGCTTCTTCCGTTACAGTTACCCCCTCCTCCGGGTGCCCGATTTGCCGATAGGTCTCGGCTAACAAGCCCAGCAGCATCGGCCGGGCTAACCGCGCGCCCGTGTCTTGATAGGCCGCGAGCCCCCGGCGTATCTGGGCAATGCCCTCCTCTTCCTGTCCCTGTTGCGTCAACACCCAGCCGTGCAAGGCGATTGCTTGTGCTTCCCAATGGACTAACCCGCGTTCAGCCGAAAGCGTGAGAACTTCCTCTGCGCGCTTTTGCACCTCCTCGACTTTCTGGAGAACGATGTGGATCAGCGCCGCAATGCAGGACGTAATGACGGACGTGAGGGGGTGAGCCAGCTCGCGGGCCAGGCTGAGGGACTCCTGAACCTTTTGCAGTGCCTGGTCAGGATAGCCGAGGACCCACAGCACCCGACCTAACAACGACAGACAAATCGCCTGGAGTCGCGCGTGTCGTTGGGTGCTACACAGGGCAATCCCCTGCTCCAGCCGCGTTCGCGCCGAGAGGGGTTCTCCCAGCGAGGATAACGTGGCTCCCAGGACGCACTGGGCGGCGCCGAGGAGCCCGGGGTCTGCGAGGCGCTGTGCCAGGTCAACCAGCTGCTCCCCCAGCTCGCGGGCCGTCGGCAATTGCGCCTGGACGTAATAAAAACCCTGCAACCCCCAGAGGGACCAATACAGTTGCGGCGTTACTTCCACTTGCCGACACAACTCGAGGGCGCGCGTATAGCTGCGTTCCACTTCTGGCGCGGCATATCCCTTGGTGGCGACCAGTGCCAAGCCTAAAGAAATTTGCAGCGCAATCTCCTGCTGAAACCGCACGGGCGTATCAGGTAAGGACTTGAGGCACTCCAATCCTTTGCTGAGGTGGTTCAGCGCCTCGCGATAGCCACACCGCTGCAGCGCGTTCTCGGCGGCACGCGTGCGATACTGGATGGCTTTGCCGTAGTCTCGTCCCTGCTCGAAGTGGATCGCGAGCTCCGCCGCGATCTCACTCACCTGAGAACCAAAGGCGCTCTCTTCACACTCGCCAATCCGTCGATGCAGCTGCAACCGCCGATTCGCCGTCACGCGCTCGTACCACACCTGCCGATAGAGGGAGTGAATAAACTCATACCGCGCGGCCACGGTCCCGTTTGGCCATTCACTGATTCCTTGGGTCCGTACAAATTGTCCACGCCGCGCCAATCCCTCGCAGAGTTCCTCCACTGCCATTACGTCCGCCGCTAAGCCAGCCGCTACCGCCGCAATGGAGAACTCGGTTCCAGCCACGCTGGCAACCTCCAGCATGCGTTGCTCCTCGGGTCGGAGACGTTCAATGTGCTGCTCGATCATCTGTTGGATGTTCTGGGGAATGCCGATCTGCTCCCATTCTTGCAGAGGCGCCAGCGGCTGCCCTTCTCCAGTCAGATCTCCAGCCAGGGTTCCCTGCGCAACCAGGTAATCCACCAAATTGACCATGAACAACGGGTTCCCGTCAGTCCGTTGGTGAACAACCTGCACCAACCGGCGAAAACGCGCAGGGTCGGCCGGTCCTCCGGCAAAGCGCGTCAACAAATACTCAGCGACATGCTCTTGGCTGAGAAACCCGAGCGACAGCTCGGTACAGTGCCTATGCACTTTGAGTTCTTGCACGAGATGCCGCAAGGGATGGCCACTCCACTGCACTTCTATCGGCCGGTAGGTGCCGATGAGCAAGAGACGAGCTGGCTCCGGCCGCCGCGCCAGATGGGAAATGAAATCCAGCGTCGAGTAATCACTCCACTGCAGGTCTTCGAGAACCAGGACGAGCGGAGTCTCGGCACTGAGCAGTTCTACCACCTCGGCGATCTCACGCAGCATTTGCTCCGGTGTCGTCTTGGCCAGCTCCCGCTGCAGTCGCTTGCGCTCGGCTGGAGTGGTCAGCGAGGGCATCTGCAGCAGCCAGGTAGGCGCCAGGCGGCGGAGCAAAGCCAGGAGCCGCTCTCGCCCCGGTTCACGGCAGAGCCGTTTCAGCGCTTCTAGAACCGGTAAATAGGCTTCATCAACCCCATAGTGTTCGAGACACTGTCCCTGCACCACCCCGAGATCTGGACTACTGGCGAGGTGTCCGCAGAAGGCCTCAACCAGCGCGGTCTTGCCAATGCCCGGCTCGCCGGTGACGAAGACGAGCTGGCGTTCACCGTTCCGCACTTTGTCTAACCAGTGGTGGAGCTGCGTCAGTTCGGCCTCGCGCCCCACCAGGGAAGTTGTGAGTTGCCAGTTCCTCGTTGCCAGTTGAGGAGAAGCAGCAGATTTCTGCTTACTGCTTACTGACAACTGACGACTGGCAACTCGTGGAGCGGTATTGAGCGGGGCAACAAACCGGTACCCACGCCGATGGACGGTCTCGATGAACTGCGGGGCCCCCTTCTGATCGCCTAAGGCATAGCGCAGCTCGCGTACACAGACTTTGAGGACGATGTCGCTCACACAAGTTTCGGGCCACACGGCACTGAGTAACTCATCTTTCGTCACCAGCTGGCCCGGGTGCTCCAGCAGGTATTTCAGCACCGCGAAACTTTTTTGCCTGAGGGGAATCAGACGTGCCCCCCGCCACAGCAGCTGATTGGTGGCATCGAGCCGACAGTGGCGGAAGAGGATTTCTTGCATTGGCTTCATGGCTGCCTCCCCCAAGGGTTCAGAGAAAATTGAACCGAAATTGAACCGCAATGTTATGACTTTTGCCCTGCTCCCCTGTTATACCCTCTGCCCATACCCTGCAAGGTTGCAGAGCGAGGCTCTTATAGCACTAAAGAAAACAGAAAGCAAAACAAAAAGTGAAAAATCACCAATAGCCCCGCCTACGACGACGACAGCCGGGCGGGCAAGGAGGGCACGTTATGAGGAGGAATCTGCAGAGATGGGGGCTGTGTGCGGCATTGACCGTCCTGTTAGTACCCGCCGCGACCGCCTGGGGCTATTTCTTCGACGACCGGCGCGAGATGAGCCTGTCAGGCTTCGTCTACAGCCGCGCAGTGCTTGCCACCCAGGACCCCAAATACGGCGCCCAGAAGGCCACCTATGGCGCCGGTAACATAGTCTCGCACCGTAACTTTGTCACCCTGGAGTGGCGCCATAACCTCAATCGCGCCTCGCGCGAGTTCCCCACCGTCGGCGGCGTGGGGCAGTTCATGAACCTCGACGCTTTTGACTACTACCTCAACATGCGCACTGAGTATGATGGGGTCTTTGACTACGGCCCGAACCGGATCAAACGGATGATGGGGGGCACGCGGCTCCATGCCCCCTACTTTGATGACCAAAAAACCGCCACGCCGTACGACGGGCTATATTTCACACCGTTTTCGGCGACGGTGACGCGCTATCCGTGGCCAGCCGGGCGCAAGGCGGCGGACT
>JACQEL010000144.1 GCA_016200595.1 Deltaproteobacteria bacterium | reverse complement strand
GACGCGGTCCACCGCTATGAAGGCTTCGTCGTGCAGCCCACCGGCGACGGCATCTTTGCCCTCTTCGGCGCTCCCCTCGCCCATGAAGACCATCCCCAGCGCGCCCTCTTTGCCGCTTTGCTCATGCAGGAGGAGAGCAAACGCTACGCCGAGCAACTGCGACGGGAGCAGGGCCTCAATTTGCAGATCCGGGTGGGGGTCAACACCGGCGAAGTCATGCTGCGCTCGATCCGCAAAGACGATCTGCACACCGACTACACTCCGGTGGGGCACTCGATCCACCTTGCTTCGCGCCTGGAGAGTCTGGCCAGTGGGGGCGGGATTGTGATCAGTGCGGGCACCTACAAGCTGATCGAAGGCTACTTCGAGTGCAAAGCCTTGGGAGAGGCGAAGGTCAAAGGCGTCACCGAGCCCATCCCCATATATGAAGTGCGGGGCGTCGGTCCATTGCGCACCCGGTTGCAGGTGGCGGCCCGGCGGGGATTCACCCGCTTTGTGGGGCGCCAGAGCGAGCTGGAGCAACTCACCAAGGCGCTAGAACAAGCGAAAGCTGGACACGGACAAATCGTCGGCGTGATGGGCGAGCCGGGATTAGGGAAGTCGCGGTTGTTCTATGAATTCAAGTTGCTCTCGTTGAGCGGTCGTCTAGTGCTGGAAGCATACTCCGTGTCGCATGGTAAAGCGACGGCGTACTTGCCGGTCATCGAACTGCTCAAGAGTTACTTCCGCATTGAGTCGCAGGATGATGAACGGATGCGACGAGAGAAGGTAGCCGGGAAAGTGGTGATTCTCGATCGCACGTTGGAAGAGATCTTACCGTATCTCTACGCCTTACTCGGCACTGAAGAACAGCCGTCGCCCTTGCAGCAGATGGACCCGCAGATCCGTCGCCGACGGACCTTTGAGGCGCTGAAGCGGTTATTCCTGCGGGAGAGTCTCAACCAACCGCTGATGCTTATCTTTGAGGACTTGCATTGGATCGACACTGAAACGCAAGGCTTTCTCGACACCTTGAGTGAGACTATGGCCAGTGCCCGCCTCCTCTTGCTGACGACCTACCGTCCCGAGTATCGGCATGAGTGGGGAAGCAAGACCTATTACACTCAACTCCGCTTAGCTCCCCTTGGCAAAGAGGAAGCAGAGGAACTGCTCACCTTCCTGCTGGGGAACGACACGAGTCTCAGGGCGTTAAAGCAACTTATTCTAGAGAAGACCGAAGGCACGCCCTTCTTCATGGAAGAAGTGGTGCAGACCTTAGTCGAGGAGGGAGTGCTGCTTGGCGACTGCGGCCACTATCGGCTCACGCAACACGCACCAACGTTGCATGTACCCACGACCGTGCAAGGGGTCCTGACTGCTCGTATCGATCGACTGGCGGCCGAAGAGAAAGCGTTCTTGCACCAGTTAGCCATCATTGGGCGACAGTTTCCGCTGAGCCTCGTGCGACGGGTTGTCACGCAGCCGGAAGAGGAGCTGTATCGCCTGTTAGCCTCGCTGCAGCACAAAGAGTTCCTCTACGAACAGCCGGCCTTTCCCGAGCCCGAGTACCTCTTCAAGCATGCGCTGACACAAGAAGTGGCCTATGGCACGGTGCTGCAGGAGCAGCGCAAGCTGTTGCACGAGCGCACGGCGCAGGCGATCGAAGCGCTGTTTGCTGCCCGGTTAGAGGATCACTACAGTGAGCTGGCGTATCACTACAGTCGCAGTGGCAACACGGAGAAGGCCATTGAGTATCTCCACAAAGCAGGCCAACAGGCCGTGCAGCGCTCAGCCTATAGCGAAGCGACTCAGCATCTCACGCAGGGCCTCGGGTTGTTGCACCTGCTTACTGAGACAGAAGACCGAATCCGAAGCGAGGTCCTCTTGCAGACCTTGTTGGGGAGTGTGCTGAGTGTGACAAAAGGGATGACCGCTGAGGTGGGCGCGACGCTCACGCGCGCCCATGCACTCTGTCAACGGTTAGCCGACCCCGTGCAATTGTTTGACGTGCTGACTGGTCTGCGAGTGTATGAGGGTATACGAGGAGAGACTCGCCCAGCCCTGGCCTATGCAGAGCAGCTTCTGCAGGTCGCCCAGCGGGCACAGGACTCTGGGTTTCTCCTCCAAGCCCACATGGCGTTAGGCGTAAGCTATCACACCCTCGGAGAGTTCACCCTCGCCCGCAAACATAGTGAGCAAGGGATAAGTTTGTATGACCCACAGCAACACCGCTCCCATGCGCTGCGCTACGGTTATGATCCGAAGATGGTATGCTTGTATTATTCCACTTGGTCGTTGTGGTCATTGGGGTATCCGGACCAAGCGTGGGCTAGAAGCCGGGAGCTGGTAACGTTTGCTCGGGAGCTTTCTCACCCGTATAGTTTAGCGGCGGCCTGCTTCGGTGCCGGATGCCTCCATATCTTTCGCCGAGAGGAGGCGCAGGCCCTCGCTCCTCTGGTCGAAGCCATCAGTCTCTGTACCGAGTATGGAATGCCTCTGTTCCTGGCCTACAGCACAGCCCTCCAGGGCCGGATGTTGGTGAGTCAAGGGAAGGCGAACGAGGGCTTGCGACAAATCCAGGAGGCGCTCGCGTCCTCGGACGCGATGGAGGCCAGACTATCTCGGTCAGCTTTTCTTGCCTATCAAGCTGAAGGATATGCAGAGCTGGGACAGGTTGATGTCGGGCTGTCGCTGTTAGCCCAAGCCTTGGCGTTCGTGGACACGCATGACGAGCGTTTCTACGAGGCCGATCTGTATCGGCTCAGGGGAACGCTGACGCTTCAGTCTCAAGTCTCAAGTCCCAAGCCTGTCCTGAGCCTAGTCGAAGGGTCCCAAGTTCACAAAGAAGCAGAGGAATGTTTTCACAAGGCTATTGAGATTGCTCAGCGGCAACAAGCAAAGTCGCTGGAGCTGCGCGCAGTGATGAGCCTGAGCCGATTGTGGCAGCACCAGGGCAAGAAAGAAGCAGCCCGGCAACTCCTGGCCCAGATTTACGGTTGGTTCACCGAAGGCTTTGACACCAAAGACCTGCAAGAGGCTAAAGTGTTGTTAGATGAACTAGGCTAATGAACCCTTGTCTCCTCCCCATTACTCTGAGAACAAGTACAACCGTCCCTCACGAAAATCGAACTGAAGACGGTAGCCAACGAACGCGCTGATGCCAAGGATCAGATCAATGCCTAAGCGGAGATTATCCAGGTTTACCACACCAGCCTCACAGGTCGCCAACGGCCACCGCGCGACGTACAACTCCGTCAGCTGTACACGAGACACGCGAGTTACCGACGAGCCAATTCCCACAACCGGCAGCTCACCAATAGTGGGAAGGCCAAACTGGAGGACTAAACGTGGATGGATGAGACTCGTTTGGGCGCCCGTGTCGGCCAGGGCACGAATCGCCCAGGCCCCTTTGCGCACGGTAATGACCGGCAGCGAATGCGCACGAAAGGACGCCCACTCACGGGGCATATGCTACCACGGCGGGCCGAGGTTCAGAGTACTGCCCATGGGTGAACAAGGTCAGTACCCCACGGTCAGCGTACGAACGCCAGAGTCGTTGAAAGGCGTCTGTCAGAGGATCGGTGGTCACCGCCACCAATCTGGCTCGGACCGGTTCGCCCGCTTCGTCCTCAGCTGTGACTTGCAGGAGCAGCCAGGCGTCTACATAGCGCTCTTCCCATTCCGCGGGCGTGAGTTCTTCCTGTCCCTCGTACTGAGTGAGGGTGGGATCAGGCACGGTAGAAACAGAGGGCGACGACATAAAATGTGCTCCTATATGCAAAGTACTGTAGGACCCCAGCTCAGGGCTGTCAACGTAAGAACAGGGGAGAAGGGTTGGAGAGATTCTGATGGACCTCTATGAGATCGTCGATCAAGTGGCCGCGCTCGTGCAGCAGCGCGGCCAGGTGACCTACCGGTCGCTCAAACGACAATTCGCGCTCAATGACGACTACTTTGAAGATCTCAAAGCCGAACTCCTCTACACCCATCCCGAAGTTGTTGATGACGAGGAACGTGGCTTCAAATGGGCCGGCGCTGCGTCGGTTCCACATGCCACGGTTCCGGTTGCAGGAGCCCAATCCCCATCAAGTCCTAACCCCCAGGCCCCTGCCGCCTACACGCCTCCACACCTCGCCGAGCGCATTCGCGCTGAGCAAGCAGTGCTGGAGGCGCGTGGGGGCACGGACGGGGAGCGCAAGACCATCACCGCCCTCTTTGCCGATATCCAGGACTCCACCGCGCTCATCGAAGACCTCGATCCCGAAGCGGCCCGCCGCCTTATCGACCCGGTCCTGCAACTGATGATGGACGCGGTCCATCGCTATGAAGGCTTCGTCGTGCAGCCCACCGGCGATGGCATCTTTGCCCTCTTCGGGGCCCCTCTCGCCCATGAAGACCATCCCCAGCGTGCCCTCTTTGCCGCCTTGCTCATGCAAGCGGAGAGCAAACGCTACGCCGAGCAGCTACGGCGGGAGCAGGGCCTCAATTTACAGATCCGGGTCGGGGTCAACACGGGGGAAGTGGTCCTGCGCTCCATCCGCAAAGATGATCTCCATACCGACTACACTCCGGTCGGGCACTCGATCCATCTGGCAGCACGCCTGGAGAGTCTGGCCAGTGGAGGCGGGATTGTGATCAGTGAGGGCATCTACAAGCTGGTCGAAGGCTACTTCGAGAGCAAAGCCCTGGGGGAAGCGAAGGTCAAAGGGGTCACCGAGCCCATCGCCATTTACGAAGTGCTAGGCGTCGGTCCGTTGCGCACCCGGTTGCAGGTGTCGGCCCGGCGGGGGTTCACCCGCTTTGTGGGGCGCCAGAGCGAGCTGGCGCAAATGCAGAAAGCCCTGGAGCAAGCCACCGCTGGACACGGGCAGATCGTGGGGGTGATGGGCGAGCCCGGCTTGGGCAAGTCGCGGCTGTTCTACGAGTTCAAGCTCACCGCACAAAGTGGCTGCCTTGTGCTCGAAGCCTTCTCTGTGTCGTACGGCAAAGCGTCACCGTACCTGCCACTCCTTGAACTGCTCAAGAGCTATTTTCAGATTGTCGCCCACGACGAGGAGCGCGCCCGGCGAGAAAAAGTCCTCGGGAAAGTCCTGGGGCTGGACCGTACCCTCGACGACACGCTGCCCTACCTATTCACGCTCTTAGGCATTGAAGACCCCACGGCCTCTCTGCAGCAGATGGACCCGCAGATTCGGCGCCGACGCCTCTTTGAGGCCCTGAAACGCCTCTTCTTACGCGAGAGTCTCAAGCAACCCGTGATCCTCATCTTTGAAGACCTGCATTGGATCGACAGTGAGACCCAAGGCTTTCTCGACATCCTGAGTGAGAGTGTGGCCAGTGCCCGCCTCCTCCTGCTGGTGAACTACCGCCCGGAGTATCGGCAGGAGTGGGGCCAGAAGACGTATTACACGCAGTTACGCTTGGCGCCGTTTGGCAAAGCTGAGGCGGAGGAATTTCTGGAGGCGTTGTTGGGGGTGGCGCCTGTTGCCACAGTGGGAGTGGCCTCGGGCCGCTCGGGCGGCGTCCCGCCGCCCCCACTCTCCGCCCTCAAGCAACTGATCCTGGAGAAGACCGAAGGCACGCCGTTTTTCATGGAAGAGATCGTCCAAGAGTTGGTGGAACAGGGCGTGCTTCAGCAAGACTCTTCCGTAGGGTGGGTCGCGACCCACCCTACACCTGCGCTGCACCTGCCGCCCACCGTGCAAGGGGTGTTAGCGGCCCGCATTGATCGGTTGGCGGTGGACGAGAAAGAGTGCTTACAGCAACTCGCCGTGATCGGCCGGGAGTTTCCCCTGAGTCTACTCCGCCACGTCCTCCCCCAACCCGAGGAAAAATTGTATCGCCTCCTCGCCTCCCTCCAGCGCAAAGAGTTCCTCTACGAGCAGCCGGCTTTCCCCGAGGTAGAGTACAGTTTTAAGCATGCGCTGACGCAGGAGGTGGCCTACGGCACGGTGCTCCAGGAGCGACGCAAGGCCTTACACGAACGTACGGCGCAGGCGATCGAGGCGCTGTATGGCGAGCGCGTAGAGGATCACTACAGCGACCTCGCGCATCACTACAGTCGCAGTGGCAATACGGAGAAAGCCGTGGAGTACCTCCACCTGGCCGGACAACAGGCAGTGCAACGCTCGGCCAATGAAGAAGCGATCACGCACCTGACCACCGCCTTAGAGCTGCTTAGAATGTTGCCCGACACCCGCGCGCGCGCCCAACAAGAACTCAGGCTACACCTGACTCTGGGCATGCCGTTACTGTACACCAGAGGTTTTTCCTCGCCGGAAGTGGGAGCTACCTATACCCGCGCCCGGGAGCTGTGCCAGCAGGTGGGGGAGACCCGCCAGCTTTTCTCGGTCCTCCATGGGCTGCGCACGGTTCATCAGGTGCGGGGCGAGTTGCTCGCGGCGCGCGAGTTGGGGGAGCAACTCCTGGACCTGGCCCAGAAGGAGCAAGACCCGGCCATGCTCGTGGAGGCACATTGGGCACTGGGCTACACCTTATTCCATCTGGGTGAGCTCAGCACTGCCCAGGCGCACATGGAGCAGAGCCTGAGCTTTTATGACTCTCAGCGTCACCGCTCCCCTGTGTTCCTCGACGGCAGGGAGCCGGGGATCATTGGCCTCCTCCTTGCCGCCAGAGTCCTGTGGCATCTGGGCTATCCCGACCAAGCGCTCCAGAAGAGCGAGGCAGCATGTACCCTGGCCCAAGAGCTGTCTCGTCCCTTCAACTTGGCCGCCGCCCGGAATTTTACTGCCATGACTCACCAGTTTCGTCGGGAAAGACTACTAACCCAAGAGTGGGCCGAGGCAGGCATCACCCTCGCGCGCGAGCACGGATTTCCGCAGTGGGTAGGGCATGGGGCTATCCTGCAGGGCTGGGCGTTAGCCGAGCAGGGACAGAGTGAAGAGGGGATTAGCCAGCTTCGCCAAGGCCTGGCCACCCAGGAAGCCGTAGAGGCAGGGCTATTTCATTCCTACTTTCTTGTCCTGCTGGCTGAGGCGTATGGGAAAGCGGGGCAGGCCGAGGACGGGCTGGCCGCACTGGCCGAGGCACTGACGGTAGTGGACCAAAGCGGAGAGCGGTTTTACGAGGCGGAGCTGTATCGCTTAAAAGGGCAGCTGACGCTGCAAAAGTTTCAGGTTTCAAGTTCCAGGTTTCAAGTTCCAGACAGTCCGAAGTCCGAGGTCCGAGGTCCGGAGTCAGAGGCCGAAGAGTGTTTCTGGAAAGCGATGGAGATTGCCCGCCGCCAGCAGGCAAAGTCGCTGGAGCTGCGGGCAGTAATGAGCCTCTCCCGCCTCTGGCAACAGCAGGGCAAACAGAAAGAAGCTCACGCGCTGTTAGCCAAAATCTACGGCTGGTTCACCGAAGGGTTTGATACCAAAGATTTGCAAGAGGCCAAGGCACTGTTAGCAGAGTTGACGGAGGATCGATGAGCACCTTTGCCGAGATCCGCGCGCAGGTCCTAGATCTCCTCCAGCAGGAAAGTCGAGTGGCCTATCGGGTGTTGAAGCGCCAGTTTGCGCTCGACGATGAATACCTGGAGGATCTTAAGGCAGACCTGATTGATGCCAAGCGGCTGGCGGTGGATGAAGACGGCAAAGTCTTGGTGTGGACTGGGAACACCCACCCTCCCTTGACTCCCTCTTCTTCACCGTCTGCGCCCTCGGTCCCTTTTCAGCGCGAGCCGCCGCCACCTTCGGCACGGAGCATGCCCGCAGCCGAGCGCCGGCAGCTCACGGTGATGTTCTGTGACTTGGTGGGGTCCACCGCGCTCTCCGCACACCTCGATCCTGAAGAATTCCGCGAAGTCGTGCGCGCCTACCAAGCGACGTGTACGGCGGTCATCGCGCGGTACGATGGGCATATCGCGCAGTATTTGGGCGATGGGTTGCTCGTCTACTTTGGGTATCCGGGAGCCCACGAGGATGATGCGCAACGCGCGGCCCGCGCCGGACTCGGGATTGTGGCGGCGCTCCACGACTTCAATACCCGCCGCCGCCCGCCCGTGCAGGTGCGCATTGGCATTCACACCGGGCTCGTCGTCGTCGGCGAGATTGGCGAAGGAGGCAAACGCGAACACTTAGCGCTCGGTGACACGCCCAACATCGCTGCGCGGCTGCAAGGATTAGCGGAGCCCGATACGGTCGTGATCAGCGCGGCCACCTACCGCCTGATCGCCGGCTTGCTCGACTGTCGCGATCTTGGGCCACAGTCGTTGAAGGGCGTGTCCACTCCAGTGCAGGTCTATCAAGTCGTGGGTGAGGGTGAGGGACGCTCGCGCCTCGATGTGGCGATGACGCGCGGCTTGACCCCCTTGGTGGGCCGAGACGAAGAAGTCGAGTTGTTGCGACGACGGTGGGAGCAGACTAAGGCGGGCGAAGGGCAAGTGGTGTTGCTCAGCGGTGAGGCAGGCATCGGCAAGTCCCGTCTGCTGCAAGCGCTGCGTGAGCAACTGTCCTCCGAGCCACACACGCGCTTAGAGTGTCGTTGTTCAGCGTTTCACCAGAACAGCGCCTTTTATCCGGTGATCGATTTGTTACAGCGCGTGTTGCAGTTTCGGCGGGAAGATACGGTTGAGGAGAAATTCGCAAAATTAGCCATGCTCCTCGGAGGGCAGACAAGGAGCGTAAGCCCCTTGTCCCGACCGCCGCAGTCGGACCCAGTTCCACTGTTTGCCGCTTTGCTCTCGCTTCCCTTGCCTGCGCATTATCCGCGGCTCACGCTCACCCCGCAGAAGCAAAAAGAGAAGACGCAGCAAGCCGTGCTTACCCTCTTGTTGCAAGAAGCCGAGCGGCAGCCCGTGCGCTTCGATGTTGAAGATGTTCACTGGGCTGACCCTTCGACGCTGGAATTTCTCAGCCTGTTGCTGGAACGTACCGCCACCGCTCGTCTCTTCGTCCTGTGTACCTTTCGTCCCGACTTCACCCCGCCGTGGCCGCTGGCGGCCCATGTGACCCAGCTCAGTCTGCGGCGCTTAGGACGCAAACAGGTTGAGGCGATGGTGGAGCGCCTGGCTGGCGGCAAACCCCTCGCGGAGGAGATCGTTCAGCAACTTATCATCAGAACCGATGGCGTACCGTTGTTCGTCGAGGAGTTGACGAAGCATGTCATGGAGTCGGTTGAGTCGGTTGGGTCGCCTCAGCACGCGCCCCGCTCACTGGCAATCCCCGCGACCCTCCAGGATTCACTCATGGCCCGGCTCGATCGGATGACCACGGCCAAGGAGGTGGCGCAACTGGGCGCGACCATCGGGCGCGAGTTCAGTTACGAACTCCTCCGCGCCGTCTCACCGCTTGACGACGGGAGCTTACACCAAGCGCTGGCGCAGCTGGTGGCGGCGGAGCTGCTCTATCAGCGGGGGACGCCGCCACAGGCCCGGTATCTCTTCAAGCATGCCCTGATTCAAGACGCCGCCTATCAATCGCTGCTCAAGAGCACACGGCAGCAGTATCACAGTCAGATTGTCCGCGTCTTGGCAGAGCAATTTCCTGAGATCAAGGATACCCAACCCGAACTGCTCGCCCAGCACTACACCGCAGCTGGCCTGCTAGAGCAAGCCCTTCCCTATTGGCAGCAGGCCGGAGAGCGAGCCACGCAGCGCTCGGCCTATGTGGAAGCGACGGCTCACCTGGCCAAGGGGCTGGAAGTGGTGCAGGTCCTGCCCGAT
>JACQEL010000086.1 GCA_016200595.1 Deltaproteobacteria bacterium | reverse complement strand
GAATAAGCGCAGCGTTTCCGGCGGTGACTCTATTTCCGCACCATCTGAATTTTATTCTCGCCCGCCCAGCCTTCACGCAACGGCACCATAAAGTAAGGAATTAGGGTCATCTTGCGGAACTTCCAGCGACCGTTCTCCCGCACATACTCGTCATCAAAGCGGGCGGCCACCAGGAAGCTCTCGCCATTGAAAATTGGCTTGGCCTCCAGGTAACTGAGGCCCGTGCCGGTGTTGCCGGTGAGCGTGATCACATGGTTGTGGATGAACTGCTTGACAAAGGGCACCAAGTCGGACAGCGCCTGGCGATAGAACGCCGCGACGTTGGTTTTGCCTTGAGCCTTGCCTAAGTGGGCAAAGTCGATTTCGCTGTTTTCGGCGAACAAATCAGGGATCATCTCGGGTTTTTTCTCGTTGACGGCAATATGATAGCCGAAACGGAGTTCCTGAATCTCATTACGGTCGCGTAATTCTTGGACCTTGGCTTCCAGCGCTTGTACGCGTGCTTCGAGATCTGCCATGTCTATTCCTCCTTCAGAACCTCGATAAACTCGACGCCGTCTCTGGCGGCTTTGGATTTGGTGGGCTGGGGAAAATTGATCAGCAGCCCGAGCGCGAGATTGAGCACCCGCAGGTAGTTCTCTATCTGCGCGCGTTCTTTGTGACCGACACTCTCAACCGCCTTGAGTTCGATCACTACTCTCTCCGTCCCATCCCCCACAATGAGATCGGGCTTACCCTCGCCGATATAGAACCCTTGATAGAAAACCGGGACGATGCGCTGGGCCTCGTAGGGAATCCCCCGCAAACGTAACCCCACCTCAAACGCCTTCTGGTAGACCACCTCGTCAAACCCACTGCCCAGCTTGTCGTAGATATCCTGGGTTAGGGCTCGCAACACCTCGCACAGCATCCTCACCCTCCTTCGGGGTTATTGTCAGCGAACCTACTCCGAAACCGACCTGAACGTCAAGTATCGGATAGTAGTGCAGTGTGAGGGTCGCACAGGGGCAAAACCCCAATACTGTCCGGAATAAATTTACTGTGGTGTGCGCCGGGGGCACAAGTATATGGAGTGCGCCAGCACGGCTTCGCACAGCCAAAGCGGGAGCGTGGCTCCCGCACTCCACAGGGCAAAGGCCCCAGTCCTGGGCCTCGGCCAGGAAAATTTCCCGGACAGTATTGGCAAAACCCCGGTGTGCCAGCGCACCTTACCACCTGCGGTCACAGCTCCACGCCGCGGCCGATTTCAGCCGCCGAATTATGCGCTATCCTCAGCTAAAGCTAAAGTTGCCCGCGGAAGTGCTGATTCTTTATACTGGTAGAGCAATGAGGAACGATGTGAAGTCGAACGGACCCAAACGGCGAGGAGAGCGACAGTCTGAGTCGCTGGAAAAGGTGTGCTTGTGATGGTAGCGCGGATCAAACGTTTGCTCGCGCCTCCTGTGTTTGCCGACGACGAAAAGACACGCGTTGCCGCGCTGCTCAACATTATGCTGTTGAGCAGCCTCATCGTCTCTTCCGTGATGTTTAGCCTGGTTTTTTTCGTCCTGCAGCAGAATGACCCTGTCCCTGTCGAGGTTCCCGGGCTGTTGATTGTGCCGCTCGCGGGAATACTGGTTCTGTTGCGTTACGGATACGTGCGCCTCGCCTGCCTGATCTTACCTCTGTTAGGTTTTGGAGTAGCGACGATCACCATGGTTTATTTTGGCGGTATCCGTCTCCTCATTTCTAACTTCTATATGATGGGGATTGTCGCCGTCGGCCTGCTCTTAGGTGGGCGCGCGGTGTTCGGCTTTGCTGCGCTGTGCCTCGTGGCGATCGTGGGACTAACCCAGGCGGAAATCTTCGGACTCCTGTCTCCACTAACCGTCCCTGTCACCCCAGGGGCTGCCGGGGCAGCACAAGGTATCCATTGCATAGCTACGGCTATCCTGATGTATATGGCCAGCCGCAGCATCAGCGAGGCATTGACGCGCTATAGGCAGAGTAACCATGAGTTGCAAGCCATTCGCGCCTCCCTGGAACAGCAAGTCGCCGAGCGTACCGCCCAGTTGCAATACACCAATCACGAACTCGAATGCCAAGCCCAGGAATTAGCCCAGGCCCGCGACGCCGCCCTGGCCGCGGCGCAGGCCAAGACCGACTTCCTGGCCATGATGAGCCATGAGATTCGTACCCCGATGAACGGCGTCATCGGCATGACCGGGCTGCTGCTTGATACCCCCCTGACCCCGGAGCAGCACGAGTATGCCGAGGCGGTAGAACACTCGGGCGAAGCTCTGATGACCATCATCAACGACATTCTGGACTTCTCCAAGATTGAGGCAGGGAAGATCGAGTTGGAACTTGTCGATTTCCACCTGCCCACGGCGGTGGAAGAAGTGTTGGACTTACTGGCCCCCAAGGTCTCGGCCAAAGGATTAGAATTCGCGTGTGTGATTGAGCCCGACGTACCCGCAGCCCTCCGGGGCGACCCGGGGCGGTTGCGGCAGATCCTGCTCAACTTGGTGGGCAACGCTGTGAAGTTTACCGAGCAGGGGGAAGTGGTGGTGGAAGTCCGCCGTCTAACGGCCAGTGGCCAGCGGCCGGCGGCCACAGACCAGACTTCGCCCCCAAGCTTGCGGACTCTCGCCCCTCGACTGCCGCCGCTCGACTCCGCGGTCTTACATTTTTCCGTGCGGGACACGGGCGTCGGGATTCCCTCGACGCAGCAGGACCGCCTCTTTCAGTCCTTCTCACAAGTCGATGCTTCGACGACACGGAAATATGGTGGGACGGGCTTAGGGCTGGCGATCTGCAAGAAGCTCGTCGCGTTAATGGGGGGTGAGATTGGGGTAGAGAGTGCTGTGGGCCAGGGCAGTACGTTTTGGTTTACCGTCTCCTTCGCGCCAGCGTTGGCACCGGTTCCGAACGCCTTGTCGTCCTGGACGGACCTGGGGACGGTACGTGTATTAGTAGTGGATGACAACGCCACCAACCGCCGGCTGCTCCATCTCTATCTGAGCAGTTGGGGGGTCGCAAGTGAGGAGGTAGAGGGCGGACGGCAGGCACTGGCACGGCTACGGAACGCGGTTGAAGAAGGGCGGCCCTATGACGTGGCGCTGCTCGATTATCAGATGCCTGAGATGAACGGCCTAGAACTTGTCCGCTGCATCAAAGCCGAGCCGGCGTTGGCCGCCCTCAAGTTGGTGTTGTTGACCTCGGCCGGGCAGCGCGAGGAGGTGCAGCAGGGCCAAGCCGCAGTCTTAACGGCCATGCTGAGCAAGCCCATACGCCAATCGCAGCTCTTCAATAGTTTGGCTGCGGTGCTGGGTCAGACCCCCGAGTTGGTGACTCCCCGGCGTCGGCGACCCGTGTCTGTCCCGGCGCCGAGCGGGGCGAGCAACGGCCCCAACCGGGAGCGGATCTTGGTGGCCGAGGACAACCCGGTCAACCAGCAACTGATCGTGCGCCTGCTCGAGAAGTTGGGGTATCGCAGCGATGTGGCCGGCAACGGGCTCGAAGTTCTCGCGGCGCTCACAGCCATTCCCTATGCGGCGGTGTTGATGGACTGTCAGATGCCCGAGATGGATGGCTATGAGGCTACGCGCGCCATCCGCCAGCGCGAAGCCGCTGCCGTCGCCGCGTCGCCCTTGCATACCACCGCCTCCACTGTTCGTAGCTGCGTGGGTAGGGGCGAAGCATTTGCCCCGGTATAGCCCCACGCCGTGGGGAGCCTGACACGCAAATGCTTCGCCCCTACGGTGGACAGGCCCTAGTGCCGTGTGTACCAATCTCTTGCCTCCTGGTTTAGAGGGCCGTAGGCTGGGTTGAGTCGTACGAAACCCAGCCTCTTAAGCCTGTTAACGTTTGTACTTGGGATTGGCTGGGTGAGATAAATGGCTGGGATTCGCTGCGCTTCATCCCAGCCTACACTACGGTGCGCACGACAGATTTGTTCATGAGCAGTGGAGCGCAGGATCTCTCAGAACCAGAGATTCTTCTTAAAGAAGAGGGGATAGTCTACACCCCAGCCCTGAGAACAGTTCCAGTTCGGCTAAAGTTTCCGGTGGTAGTGTCGATCCTCTGTTTCAGGAGGTCATGAATATACAGAACCGCAGCCAATGGCTCGGGTGGGGTGACGTGAACACAGGAGAAAATTCCTATGCAGACGACATTGTGGCGATTGTATAACAGCCTGTTCACCAAGAAGAAGTTACTTGCCGCACAGGAACCCTCAGACTCGGGGCAGGAAGCGCTGAAGACGAATCAATCTCACACCTGGTCAGCCCCAGCAGTAAGTTCTGCTTCTATGGGACGTGGACATATCGACACGCCGGCGAGTCACAACAAACGCCGCCTGGCGGTCGTTTTCGTACTGACCGCCGCCTATCTTGTCGTTGAAGTGGCTGGTGGATTCCTGACGCATAGCCTCGCACTGCTCGCCGACGCAGGGCATATGCTGACGGATGTGGTCGGATTGGGGCTGGCGCTGCTGGCCATTACCTTTGCCGAGCGCCCCGCGACGCCGCAACACACCTACGGCTATTACCGTGTGGAGATCCTCGCCGCGCTCACCAACGCGGTCGTGCTCATTGGTATCTCTTTCTATATCCTCTACGAAGCCTACGCGCGCTTTCGTCATCCGCCGGAGGTCGCAAGCCAATGGATGCTCCTCGTAGCGGCGTTCGGCCTGGTCGTCAACATCGCAGGCATCTGCATTCTCTGTGGAGGGGCGACGGCGAGTCTGAATCTGAAAGGGGCCTATTTTGAAGTGCTGTCCGACATGCTCACCTCGATCGGGGTGATCCTCGCGGCCGTCATCATGTGGACCACGGGCTGGTACTACGCCGATCCGCTCATCTCGGCCGGCATTGGCCTGTTTATCCTGCCGCGGACGTGGACGTTACTGTGCGAGGCCGTGGGCGTGCTGCTGGAAGGCACTCCCAGCGATATCAACTTAACGGCGCTACGGGAAGCCATCGGCAACATCCGCGGGGTCGCGGGCGTGCACGACCTGCACGTCTGGACCTTGACCTCAGGGGTCAACGCTATGAGTACCCATGTGATCCTGGCTGCAGGAGCCTCCCATGATACGGTGCTCACTGCCGTGCAACAGCGTGTGACTGCGGATTTCAAAATCGCCCACGCGACCGTGCAAGTAGAGACGCAGGGCTGTGAGGCACCCGCGTCTCACCTATAAGACTCAAAACACTTTCCCGCGAATATTTCACAGTTGCTTAGCATACGCTGAGGGTGTGATCAGTATTGCCGCCAGACCACAAGAGATTGGCACACCAGGATTGTGACCCTGAGTGAAGCGAAGGGTCTCGCCGTGCGAGGGGTGGGGTCCGCACTCCCCTGCCAGGGCTGCCCTCTTGGACAGGGGGCCGTTGGGGAGCGGTTAAAGTTTTTACTGCTGGTGTCGATAGAGGTGGTGGGAGACAATCCCTATGCGCAAGCACAATTCAGTGTTGGTGTGGAGCCTGCTGGCGGTCATGCTGGCGGTGGGAGCAAGCCGCCAGGGGCAGGCCGCCGACCCCGACCTGGCTAATGTGACCGATATGCTCAACGGGCGCTGGGTGGTCAATCCCGTCACTGATCTGGTGGCCGCCGATCCCGTACTCCTCTCCAACCCTAACCGCTTCTCCGCCTTCAATTACCGGTTCTATACCAACGACAACCGGATCACGAGCTATACGGAGCCCCCGCAGACCGTCGTCACCGTCAACTGCTTCAAGAACTCCCCCTATTGAGACACCAAACAATCTGGGACAAGTCTGGGGCCTCGCGGTGGGCCGTTTCACCACCGCGACCAACACGACGGAGGAGTACAATCCGCGCATCGCCATCCTGCGCGCCGACGAGGAAGGCACTAGAGGTTTCCCCGCCCGCGTCAACCTCTATTCCTTGAAGGATCCGAGCGCGGGCGATTTCACACCCGAACCCTACCAAGAGTTCATTTTTGACAGCTTCCGCAAGCTGACCTACGCGCAAGGGTTCGGCAACAATCTGCTGCAGGCGGGGGACTTACAGGGCCGCTCGATGCGGGTTGGGGCACCGCGGGTGGCCCGCATCACCGACCACTTCCAACCCCAGGTCGTGCTGGCCATGCCCCCCATGCATGTCGATTACGTGCAGATCGACGGCGCCAGCCAGCCCGCCGTGGTCAACTTCAGTGTCATCACCAGCACCTTCAACGCCACCTACAACACCGCCCAAACCCAAACCGATCAGTCCAGCGCCACCGACACTACCAGTTTCTCCTGGGCGAGGGCCGAATCGATCGGCGGCAAATTCAAGGCGACGGTTCCCTTCGTGCAAAGCATCGAGGGGAGCACCAAGAATAGTTGGGAGCAGACCAACAACAGGACCGTCTCCGAGAACTACAACACCTACGCCACCACCAAGTTCGATGCCTCCACGACGACCGTCTTCTCGGATGTGGTCTGGTTCACGCAGAGCGACTTCAATGTGTATTACTATCCGGTCCTGGGGCAGACGGTCTGCCCGCAGGCGACGCCTAACTGCGCGCCAGCCGAGCAGCAACCACTGTATGCCGTGACCTCGGGGCCTTCCCAGACCACGGAGTATGCGGGGGCAGGCACGACCCAGGAGTGGTATCAGCCAGTGCAGATGCCGGGCAATGTTTTCTCCTACCCGTGGGATCAGGAGCAGTTGGAGGACAACTTTGGCGGGGATTTGGTGCAACTCTCGCAGGGAAGGGCCTTTTATACCGACGGGATCTCGGGCAGCTACGCGGCCACCTGGAGCAGCGGGCAGGGACAGACGCAGACGGCGGGCACTACCTCCACCCATTCCTTCAAGACCCAAAACAGTCTGACCGTGGGTACCCCGGGGCTCGATAAAGCCGAATCGGGCGCGAGTGTCAC
This sequence comes from Deltaproteobacteria bacterium, assembly GCA_016200595.1. GTDB lineage: Bacteria > Desulfobacterota > Binatia > Bin18 > Bin18 > JACQEL01. Next base: position 3,819 of record JACQEL010000086.1, on the reverse strand, counting down.
GGCGACGTTTGACTACGGCAAGAGCACTTCGGTCGCGACGCTCAACACCAGCACCACCTCTTTGGGGGCCTCGACCGGGGTGGTGGGGACCAGGCCGAGCACGTTTCGTAACCCGGGGTTGTATCAATACCTATTTCAACCCTTCGTGTACGGTGAGACGTTGACCGAGGGCACGGTGCAGCAGGACTTGCAGCCGAACGTGGACATCGCCACTCATGGCTTCGTGCTGGCCGACTTCGTGGCCAATCCCACCGCAGCGGCGGCAGGAGCGTGGTGGGCGCGGTCGCCTTACACGCAGTATATCGACGTGGGGCTCAATCGGCCCAACATCTGGGCTAGCATTAGCGAGAACCCCTTCTCGACCAACCTGCCCCCGGAATGTCTGCCCAAGAGTGGCTCGACCACCGAATCGCAGTGCATGATCGGGCGCGTGCCCAATCCTCAAGACCTGTGGACCAGCCAGTTCTACTGGATGCGGGGGTTGTTGGTGACGGTGGATGGCTTCGATGGGCCCCAACGCACGCGGGCGGTCGAAGGGGACACAGTCTATCTGCAAGCACGAGTGTACAACTACAGTCTCAAGACGATGGCCCCCGGCACCGAAGTGCATGCCGCCTTCTACCGCCAGCCGTGGGACCCTCAGATGAGTATGCCGCTGGGCACCAGCGTATTAATCGAGGACATGGTGGTCAGCGACGCCAACGGCAACCATACCATTCCCGCCTTTAACTCCCCGACCTATGACGTGCACGGTCACCAGTTACCCAACTGGGTGCTAGCCAGTGCGGCATTCGACACCACGGGCTTAGGGGGCCGGTACTTCATCTTCTGGGTGGTGGTGTGGGCGCAGGATGCCCAGGGTCGGTTGGTGCCTGAACTCCCGGGGCATGGGTTGACTGCCAAGCCGGGGGTGGTGACGGGGATTGGCGAGGTGCCCTTGGAGATGGTCACGGTGACGTATCAATCCACGGAGCAGACCCAGACCACGTCGTTTACCAACAATGTGGGGTTTCTGAAACAAGCCTTTTATGTGGCCTTGCCCACGGAGCGGCCGGTGTCCATCAGCGAGGGACGGGTCAAGCTCCAACTGCAGAGTTTGACCGTGACACCGAGCAAGGTAGCGCCCAACCAGCAGGTGGTGGTGCGAGCGGACGTGGTGACCAAAGGCACGGCCGTGGATGGGGTGGCGGTAGCGTTGGTGGACGAGGCTACCAAGCAGATCGTGGACATGGATTTGTTGGCGCATATCAAGGCCAAGGGCAAGCACAAGATCGCGATGCCCTATGAGACCAGCAGCTGCGGGACGCATAAGCTGCGGGTGGTGGTAGCGCCGGGGACGGCGGTGCAGAAAGCGAAAACCACCTCCCTTACCGTAGACTGTAAACCCCAGCACTAACGCCTGTCACTGCTGGGGTTTGTCCTAAGGAACTGGGCACAAATCAGTTGATCGTTTTCATATTGTGGTGCAGGCTTCTGGCCTGCCCTACACACTGGAGGCGGGGACGCCTGCACCATAAGACTGGCCTAAGTGATTCTTGCACAGATGGTCGCGCTCCCATGACGCATCCACGGCAGATTACTCTAAACCAGGAGGCAAGAGATTAGTCCACACGACCCTAGCGCCTGTCCACCGTAGGGGCGAAGCATTTGCGGGTCAGGTTCCCTACGGCGTTGGTCTATCCGGGGCAAATGCTTCGCCCCTACCCCCGCAGCTACGAACAGTGTCCTCATGTCGTGCATTCTGGTTTAGAACCCAAGCTGCCACCCAACCGTCGGCCACCACCTAGGGTTGCCCCCACGCATTTTCTCATGGTAGAGCAATAAATGATGCGTCTTCTCGAACTTGACCACTTCGGCCTGGATGTTTCTGATCTCACTCGTGCCGAACGCTTCTACACCGAAGTATTGGGCTTGGAGGTGGCTCAGCGTTTTGGTCGCCATCAGGTACTGCTGCGGTGCGGTCAGCAAATGCTGGCATTGTTCGAACGAGCGGATCTCCCGCCACGAGTTACTGACCATATTGAAAATCCTTTGGGCAAAGGACACCACGCTTTTAAGGTCAGCCAGACTGATCTCCATACCGCCCAGGCGACTTTCCCGGCCCATAACGTTCCCACCTATGGGCCGATTGACTGGGGAGATCACGACTGTCTGTATTTCCTCGATCCTGACGGCAATTTGCTCGAGATTGTGGCGTATCGATGAAGAAACGCTGAACGCAGAATGCTGAGTGATGAATTGAAGTAAGGATACCTAAACCAGGAGGCAAGAGAGTGGTCCACACGACCCTAGCGCCTGTCCACCGTAGGGGCGAAGCATTTGCGGGTCAGGCTCTCTACGGCGTTGGTCTATCCGGGGCAAATGCTTCGCCCCTACCCACACAGCTACGAACAGTGTCCTCATGTCGTGCATTCCGGTTTAGTGGCTTCCGTTCAGCGTTCATCATTCAGCGATGACACTGAGAACATGATCCGCCGATGCATGGTTGGATCGGCAGGGGCTTAGCCTATGCCACCTCGGGCAGGCGGCAAAAGAAGGATATGAGGTGTGGCAACGCAAGACCTGTCCCTATAGCCTCCTCCCCCTGATTTAGTATCCTACTGGCCCTCCACCAAAGTCACTAAGGTGACCTGCGGGATGCATAAAATTGTACTCAAAGTTAGGTTGTTTGTGAGCCGCAATCACGTGCAGGTTTGTGGGTGGGCCGCCTACTGCAAACGTCCCAATTTCTTCGAGAGGAGGATAAGAGAAATCTTGCATGCCCGATCCCCACTTCAGCAGAATGAGCTACGACCTGCTCGCCCACTACCTCCTTCGTATTAACGAGAGAATAAGTGTAACCGCCAGAAGTGATGGTCGTTCCATCCAGATCAATCGACTCAACGTGACCCAAGCTGAAGTCCGCATGCCCTACTGCCACGTTGACATCAAGCACTATCTTCTGGAATGGATTTGCATGGTCGCCAGAAACGGTATCTTTCACACTCACAGCCTGTGTTCCTGAGGCGTTAAAGAAATAATGGGTGGGATAGGCAGTCTCGAAGGGAAGATGCAGCGTAGAGCCATTAGAGTAGCCAGTAAAGGAACCTAACCAAGACCAGCCGGCATCAGGATTCTGTAAGGAGAGACCATAGACCGTATCTGCCGTCACCTCGCCAGAGTGATTGCGACCATCGGCATTGGCTGTAACGGTGACGGATTGGCCGGTGCGTATATTCGTCAGCGTGACTTGGGCTCCGTCTTCTACGCTGCCCGCTGCCCCACTCACCGTGATATGGTCATTCAACACTGGTCCTACCGTAATGTGGCTAAGGTCTGCGGGTGGTGGTGGGGTTGTATCCAGCACGGTCACAGTGACCGTGGCCGTATCCGGTTCGCTGTCCAGCATTCCATCATTCACGATCAGTTGTGCCACATACGTGCCAGCTACGTCCGGGACAAAGGTAGCCTGCCTGGTGTTCGCTCCAGTCAGGGTTGCCGCGCTCCCGGCCGGAACGGTAGCAAGGGACCACACATAGAGCAGAGGATCACCCTCGGCATCCGTCGAGCCACTGCCATCGAGTTGCACAATCTCTCCAACATGGACTTCCTGATCAGGTCCTGCCTCAGCTGTGGGCCTAGTGTTGAGCGTGCTGATGGTGATCGTATCTGGGGTGCTGTCTGCCGTGCCATCGTTGACAATCAACTGCACGGTATAGGTGCCTGGCTTGTCAACGAGAAAACTGGGGGCAACTGTGGTTGGATTGTCGAGTATCGCCGCGCTGCCCATTGGTCGTGCCGTCACCAACCACTGATAGCTGAGGGGATCACCATCGACAT
>JACQEL010000143.1 GCA_016200595.1 Deltaproteobacteria bacterium | reverse complement strand
GAAGCGGAAAAGGCGTCGATTGAAAAACGCTTGACCGATCTGGGATACATGTAAGCCGGCAGCGAGCAGCGGTCAGCCAGACAAGGAAAGCTATCAGCCATCAGCAGTCAGCCGTCAGCCAGACAAGGATAAATGATAGATTTGCACCTCTTCCTATTGGCCTTAGTGGACGGTATCTTGTCCCGTCTTGTTTTGGCTGAGAGCTGAAAGCTGAATGCTGACCGCTTTATTCTCGCTGAAAGCCAAGAGCTGAACGTTGAAGCCCTATCTTCACACCGTCTTCTGTGCGCCAGATAGGCAGGAGTTGCTGCAGTTGGTGTCTCGCCCACCTGAACAGTGGACTCAGGCACGGGTGCTGAAGCACGACCGCGGCACGACCGTGACTCTGTTGACGTTACCCACCGGGACCGTAGTGATCAAACATCACCGTCTCCACACGTGGCGCCGCTGGGGCGATGCCCTCTGGCATGGCTCGCCGGCGCGCCGGGCTTGGCAGGGGGCACAGTTGCTGCAAGCCAACGGCTTCCTCGTGCCCCGTCCGTTGGCCGCGTTCGAGCAGCGCACTGCCGGCACCCTGCGAGAGAGTTGGTATTGTAGTGAAGGGCTGCAAACTCAAGTGCCCCTCGACAGATACTGGCGGGACCAGCAAAAACACTGGACGCGCCTGCAGCGGCGGGCTTTTTTGCAGTCTCTGGCTGAGTTTCTGCGCCTGTTCCACACCGCGGGGTTGTATGCTGGAGACATGCGCGACGCCAATCTGCTGGTCGAGGACGCTGGGAACAGTCATTGGCAGTTCTACCTCGTCGATCTCGACCGTGTCGTTCATAATGAGCGGCTGAGCCAGAAGCGACGCCTGAAGAATCTTGTCCAGCTTGAGCGTACTTTGGGACGCAGGGTACACGCGAGCGAGCGCCTCTTTTTTTTGTACCAGTATCTTGGTGCGCCCCTGCCACCACCAGCCCAGCGGCGCACACTCCTGCGGCGCCTGTTGCGCTTGCGTAAGCGGAAAGACCGAGAATACGCACGGCGGCGAGCCCGACACGCGTCGGGAGCGACGGGGACGGTCGCCTCTCCTGGACCAGGACAGGTTTCCCTCCAACCAGCGCGGACCCAACCGCACGCGCCGATCTCCTGTTGCATTGTGTGTTATAATGAAGAGCGTAACATCCGCCGCTGTTTGGAAAGCGTCAAATGGTGCGACGAGTTGGTGATCGTTGATTCTTTTTCGAGTGACCGGACAGTGGAGATCTGTCAGGACTATCCCACGCGGGTGATCCAGCGCGCCTGGCCCGGCTATGTCGAGCAAAAACGCTTTGCCTTGTCCCAAGCCCTCCACGAGTGGGTGTTAAATGTCGATGCGGACGAGGAAGTCTCCCCGGAACTGCGCGACGAGATCCTGGCCGTGCTGCAACGCAATGATCCAGCGGTCGATGGGTTTTATGTGCCGCGCCTGGTCTATTATCTGGGCCGGTGGTGGTGGCGCGGTTGGTACCCAGGGTATCGCTTGCGCCTATTCCGCAAGCCCAGGGTGCGCTGGGGCGGGGTGAACCCACACGAGAAAGTGCTGCTGCGCGGCCAGGCCGATCGGTTACACGGGAACCTGTATCACTACACATACGAAGATCTCCACGACCATTTGCAGGCCATTAATGGACTCACGGAAATAGCCGCGCACGAGATGGCGCTACGCGGGAAGCGCGCCCGCCTCTCACACCTGGTGTTGCATCCGTTCTGGCGGTTCCTGCGATTCTACTTTCTCCGTGGCGGGATACGCGATGGGCTGCCCGGGTTCTTGGTGGCTGCCACTTCAGCCTTCTATGTGTTCCTCAAATACGCCAAGTTGCGCGAATGCGCAGGCGAGCAGGACTATGAACAGGCTCAGGATTCTGCACATCGATCCAGAGAAGCACTGGGGCGGAGGCGAGAGCCAAGTGCTGGGTCTGACGACGTACCTCACCCACACCGGGCACCACTCGGTAGTCGCCACTAATCCAGCGGGTGCCCTGTACCGCTATCTCTCGGCTGCCGGGCTGTTGGTGTGTCCGTTGCGCGTGCGGAACTCGTGTGACCTGCTGGCCGGACTCCGCCTGCGTCGCCTGGTGACGAGTGGCCGGTATGATCTCGTCCACTTCCATACTGCCCGAGCGCACGCCCTGAGTCCGTGGTTGACCAATACTGGGGCAAAACGGGTTGTGACCAGACGCATGGACTATCCGCTGAAGAAAGGGCGGATCACCCGCTTCTTGTATACCCACAGTGTGGACGCTGTCGTGGCTATCTCCGGAGGCGTGCGCGCCGCGCTCCTTGCCGCGGAGGTGCCGGCCGCACGCCTCCGGCTCATTCCGAGCGGGGTTGACACGAGCCGTTTCCGCCAGAATCCCCTGGCCCGTGCTCAGATTCGTTCTGCCTATGGGTTCGGCGCTCACGAAACTGTCGTCCTCTCGGTGGGTGCGCTCGCGACGCGGAAGGGGCATCGGACGTTGTTGCAGGCTGCTCAGCAATTGAAAGGACAAGGCATACGGCTCCGCTATCTGGTGTGTGGAGACGGAACTCTGCGTGCGGCTTTGCAAGATGAGGCACGGACGCTCGGCTTAGAAACGGAGGTGCGCTTCGCCGGTTTCTGTTCCGAGATTCCTCAGTACCTGTCTGCCGCCGATCTCTTTGTCCATGTCCCCCTGTGGGAAGGGTTGGGAGTGGCCGTGATCGAGGCCTTGGCCGCAGGTCTCCCGGTGGTAGCAAGCCAGGTGGGCGGGATTCCTGACCTGATCACTGATCAGCAGACCGGACTTTTGGTCCCGCCGCAAGATGCCACAGCCCTGGCTGAGGCATTGAGCCGTCTCGTCCAAGCTCGGGCTTGGGCCACCACGCTCGGGCGGGCAGGCCAAGCCCGAGCGCAGGCACAGTTTGATGTCACGGTCATGGCGCAGCATAATGCCGCGCTGTACTATGAATTGCTCGAGGTTTCGCCGTAGCACTCAGGCGCCGCTCCTTACCCAGCCACGAGTAGCTTAGGACCCGGGCAAGAATAACTTGGTCAATTCTTGTGGTGCGGACCTCTGGCCTGCCTTCCCCAATGCAGGCGGGACGCCTGCACCACAATATGAGTCGCAAGCTCTGTGAAAAATGTCTCCGATGCTTGTGAAGAACACAGAAGTTGTGTAATACGATCGAGGTGTAGATATTGCGTCTGAAAGACGCAGAGAAACGGTATAAGTATGACTTTGGTCCCAAAGAGTTTCAAAAGCTTTCCTTCAGTATACAGAGCAATCCTGCTGCTCTCTTCCCTACTCTACGCCTGTAGCTCTTCTGTCTCTGTTCCTCCGCTTGCCCCTGACGAAATTGCTCATATAGAAGAAATCGGGAACTACCCGCACGTTGTCTACCATATCGAACCGGGCGATAGGCTTGAGATCAACTATCCCTTCCATCCTGAAATGAAGCAAGAGGCAGTCGTACAACCAGACGGTAAAATCTCGGCGATTCTAGCCGGGCCCGTAACTGTTGCCGGCCTGACAACTACTGAGGTAGAAAACCTCCTGAAAGAACGCACCTCAACTCACCTGCGCGATCCAGAAGTGGTGGTGGTTATCGACCAATATGCTCCCAAAAGTGTCTACGTCTCCGGAGAGGTAGGAAAACCCGGTCTTGTTCCTTACGAAAAAGGGTTAACTCCCTTCCAGGCCATCACTGCAGCCGGGGGGTTTAAGGACACAGCGCAAGCCGAAAGTGTTGTTCTCGTCCGGACCGGAGCAGACAATGAGGTCGTGATCCGTAAACTCAACCTGCTGGAGACGGTCACTGACGGCACCAAAGAGCCTCTGCATCTTGCTCCGCATGACATTGTCTACGTTCCCAGAAGCGGTATCGCCGACGCGGATCTTTGGGTAAAACAGCATATCCGCGACCTATTGCCGATACAGCCGGGAATGCGTGTCACACCGTAACCTGGGATCGAGAGCGAAGACACAATGGCCCCTGTATGAAATCCGTGCGCTGGTTGAGAGCAGCAGCCCGCTCCATCTCTCTGGATGCCCGTTTCCACGGATATGCTGCCATTCCCGCGCAGGCGGGAATCCAGGGGGTACACAAATTCTGGACATGAGCCAACGTAGGGTGTCCCTCTAACCCGTGTACTTGCTAAGGTCTAATGTATACTGACTACTTCGGCTTTCGCGAACCGCCGTTTAACGTCACGCCGAACTCGCGCTTTTTTTATACGAACCCTGCCTACCAGGAGGCATACGCCACTCTCTTGTACGGGATCCGGGAGCGCAAGGGCTTTGTGGTGTTGGTGGGTGAGGTCGGCACTGGCAAGACCACCCTGCTGCGCAGGTTGATGGTCAACCTAGAGGCCAACGTTCGCTTTGTCTTTTTTTACAATACGACCTTGACCTTTGAGGAACTGCTCAGTTTCACCTGTCGTGAACTTGGACTCACAGTCAAGGACAAAGGAAGACTCGACCACCTCCAAGAGCTAAATACGTTTCTG
>JACQEL010000142.1 GCA_016200595.1 Deltaproteobacteria bacterium | reverse complement strand
CTACACGTGCGGCACCACTTCTCGTGCCAGCACCTCAATCTGCTCCATTTCGTCAAACACCGGATTCAACAGCATTTGTTGTGCTCCCGCCTGCACCAAGGCACGGAGTTTTTCTACACACTCGGCGCTGCTGCCCCAAATGGACACGCGCGTGGCCATCTCCGCACTCTTGTAGCGTATGGCAAACCACTCGCGCAGACGACGCTCGGCCCGGTCGCGGTCCGCATCCACGGCAATATACACACGCTTCGACAGCGGAAATGTCGCCGGGTCACGTCCGGCTTCATCCAAGGCCTGACGTAAGAGCCCAACATGCTGCACGAAGTCAGCTGAGGACGAGCTGCCGGCGCCCATCCACCCGTCGCCGTGCCGCACCGCGCGTTTCAGACCGACAGCGGTCCGTGCGCCGAACCACAGGGGTGGATGGGGCTTTTGTAGCGGTTTGGGTTCCATGTGCACGTTCTCGAACTTCCAGAAGTCGCCCTTGACCGTAGCCCGAGGTTGCGTCCAGAGGGCTTTGAGGACCTGGAGCCCTTCCACGAACTGACGCGCCCGGCGTTGGGTTGAGACACCGAAGACGGCCTCCGGTACATGAGCGCCGCCAATGCCGACACCGACAATGAGCCGTCCCTGACTCAGATGATCGAGTGTGGACAAACTCTTAGCCAACTGCACGGGGTTGCGAATCACGGTTAACAACACCGACGTCCCCAGACGCGGCTTCGTTGTCAGGGCTGCAGCATAGGTGAGGAGCGTGACCGGCTCCAAAATAGGCGCATCACTAATGATCTGTTCTTGCACCCAAAGACTCTCGTAACCGAGCGTTTCCGCTTTGCCGAGGAACTCTTTAAGGAACGACACCTGCACGGCAACGTTCCCAGCACTTTGTGGAATCGCGATGCCACAGGGGGTGTGTTCGCTTGTCATGGCTGTACTCCTTACTTTCAGTGGTAGTGGCGAAGCTCTACGTCATGCCGGCTCACGCACTGAACTTATAGCAGTTTTCAGTTGTATGCATCCTCCTCTGTAGGGGCGATCCTGGTGATCGCCCAAGGGGGGCGCGGGGCAGGGCGAATACAAGATTCGCCCCTACGCTCGACTTCAGGTCTCACCCAAGTGAAATTCGCTCTAGTCAAATCCCCACCCTGCGTCCAGACCAAGGCGAGAAGCACTATTATCGCAAAAATGCGAAAATGCGCGATTCCTCACTCACAATTTTGCGAAACACCCGCCAAGATATCGTGCTTTCCTCCTTGTCAGGTTCGGCAAGCTAATTGCGTTTGGTTCGAGAGAGCCCCTGCCTCAGCACAATATGAGGGGCTGCTAAAGGAGGCCGTGCTGAACCCGGGAGTAGGCAGGGCGCAGCAGAGCGGCCCTGCCAGGGACGATTGTAAGCTTGGCACAGGAAGCAGACGTGAGGACTGCCGCCCTGGAGCTTATACGGTTCGCAGCTTCGGGAATACAGCCGCTCTTTTCTTCCTATTCTTTGGAATCTCCCTCTCCTTTTCCAGCCTAACTATGCGGAATATCACCTGGCATGCCTCGTGCGTATCCTGCCAGGAGACAATCTATGGCACTCTGGAATATACGCTCATTGATGAGCAGTTCTCCTCCCAGTGTTACCCCCAAGGAAAATTTGCGCCGAGCGCGGGTACTGATGCGCGAGGCTCAAGTCGATGAACTCTTCGTCCTGGATGGGGGAAAGCTGGTGGGAACCTTAAGTGATAGGGACATTTGGAAGCACTGTCCAACCAGCGCCATCGTGCTGGACGATAAACAAGCCGAGGAGTTGCTGGCACAGTTCCGCGTCGGTGGGGTCATGGCCCTTCACCCGCCGATTGTCGCCCCGGAAACAACGCTGCAGGAAGCCGTGCAACTCTTCGGTCAGTCTGGAAGACATGGCTTGGCAGTAGTCGAGGATGGGGTTCTCATCGGCCAACTGACTGAAGAGAAAGTGCTGCAGGCCGTGGCGCTGCTGTTGAGAGAAGTCGAACAAGACGAAGGCAGAACGAGAGAAAAATAACAGCGCGTCTTACGCTCACGCAGGAAGGATCGAGAACGTGAACACGGAAACAGTCCCATTAGATAGGCGTCCCTTAACCTCGTTATGGCACAGTATTCTGGTGCCGATGGATTTCTCCACCCCTTCTGAGGCGGCCCTGGTTTACACTTTGCAACTCGCGGCCCTCAGTCAGGCTGTCGTCCACGTCTGCCACGTGATCCCGGTCCCACATGTCCTCGACGTCTTTTACGAACACGGCCTCGAACAACCCGAAAGCGTGAAGCGCATCAAACAAAAAGTGCGCAAACGACTCAAAGAACTCGTCCTCGCGAGAGGAGGCGACGTTGTCCCGCGCGTCCATTTCAGTGAGGACGAGGCAGCCGCGGGGGTACTGAAGGAGGCAATGCGACTCGGGCCTGACCTCATCGTCATAGGGACACACGGATGGCGCGGAGTAAAACGATTCTTTCTGGGCAGCGTGGCAGAGGCGGTAGTGCGCAGGGCTCCGTGTCCGGTGTTAACTCTTCGCGCCATGCCGAACTTGACATCGAGTGAGAACCACAAAGGAGAAACGTCATGAGCCGCCTTCGCCGTATCGTCGTCGGATATACTTTTGCTGCGGACGGGGAGCTCGCGCTCCACTCGGCCCTCACTTTGGCCGAGCGGTCCCACGCGGCCCTTTACCTCCTCCACGTCGTCGAGCCCTATCCTGTCTACATTAAGATGCGCTTTCCTTCTGTGCCCGCCGCAGCGCTGCTGGAAGAGGTGGTGCTCAAAACCCGTGCCCAGCTCAAGGAGCTGGCAGAGCGCGTCCAACCCGCCGAGGTTCAGGTTGAGACTGACGTCCGCATTGGTAAGCCCTTTGTCGAATTGATTTCCACCTGCCGTACTTGGCAAGGCGATCTCGTCGTCGTGGGAACAACTCAGCAAGGTGAGGAACGATTTCTGGGCAGCACCGGAGAACGGGTGCTCCGCAAGGCACCGGTCCCAGTTCTCGTGGCCAAGCGAGAACTCCCAGTTGGTCCTAAGACTATTCTGGTTCCCACGGACTTCTCTCTAGGCGCTCAACCAGCGGCTGCGGAAGCGCTAGCCCTCGTCCGCGGTTTCGGCGGCCGCATCGTGTTTCTGCATGTTCTGGATATTCACTACATCTACCCAGCGGGCTATGGCGCCGAGACTGTGCTCCTGCCACCCCTCACTCCGGAGGACTTGGAACCGGACTGGCAAGAATTCCTCCACGAGCTGCCGCTGGGGAGTGACGTGCTGTGGGAGAAGCAGACGCGCGAAGGTCACGCCGCCCAGACTATCGCTGACACAGCCGACGAGATTGGCGCTGACCTCGTCGTCATTGGCACGCACGGCCGCAGTGGATTGGCTCACATGCTGCTGGGTAGTGTTGCGGAACAGGTGCTGAGAAGCACAACCTGTTCGGTGTTGACCGTGCGGCCGGACGCTTTTCGCTTCGAATTGCCGTAAGCAGGGAGCGAAAATTATGGCAAAGAAGGAATCGCGACTGTCATTCCCAGTACAGCGCTTATCGCAAGAGGTGGACCGGCTGTTCGATGAACTCATCCATCGCCCCTGGGCGGCCGGTCGCACCAGCGAAGAAGACTGGAGCCCACAACTCGACCTCTATGAGACGAACACGGCGTTCATCCTCGACGTTGATCTTCCCGGAGTCAAGAAGCAAGAGGTGTCAGTGGCCGTCGAAAAAGGCAATCTTATATTACAAGGGCGGCGGTCGTTTGGGCGCAGCCCGGCCGAGGAGCATTTTTACTGCCGGGAACGTCGTGCCGGTCACTTCGCTCGGCATTTACGCCTACCGGGGTCAATCAACCAGGACCAGATTCACGCTGAATTTCACAATGGCATCCTGCGGGTGACGTTGCCAAAGCTGGCTGAGGACAAGGACAAACGCGGGTAGCAGAAACGCCGCGATCGGAGGGCAGTCCGATTGCAGACGCATGCCGCAGCGCATCCCAACCGCGTGGTTTGTCAAAATTCAACTGCCGAGTCCACCTTGGTGTAGTGGCAACTTCAGTCGCCCTTCGCCGTCTCCACCAGCGACTAAAGTCACTACTACAACTCAGAAAAAGCAGCTTGACAGACTACCTGCAGCCCTTATTTCTTTTCCGGCCCTGGCACGCGCGCAACCAGCACCGGACACGGCGCATGGCGCACAACTCGCTCAGCCACACTGCCCAGAAGTACATGGGCCAGGCCGGTACGACCGTGGGAGCCCATGATAATCAGATCGGCATGTTCCGACTCGGCCGCCTTACAGATTTCCCAGAAAGGATCGCCGAGCACGGCACGGGTCTCAACGGGAACGGGGCTGGTCCCTTTCTGCGCGATGAACTCCCGGAGTTTCTTCTCTGCGTCAGCAATAAGCTCGGCTTCCATCTTGGCCAGATCCACCATATAGACACTCTCAGGATAGGCGAGATGGGAAAACATGGGCGCGGCATTCAGCACCACCACTTTTGCGCCCCACTTGTCCGCCATTTCCAGCGCGTAAGAGAACGCGTGCTTCGCATACTCAGAAAAATCGCTCGGGACGAGAATTGTCTTGACCTGCATGATTCCACCTCCAACAGTGTTACGAATATTACGAGAGCGTGTCCTTGAAGGTTCCCATTTTGAGCAAGTCGCCAAAACAACGCAAGCAGTCAGTCTCGGTCAGGAGACCCATGAGTTTACCGCGCGCATCGACTACTGGCAGACAACCGATTTTCTCGCTCACCAGCTTGTCTACGGCTTCCACTATGCCAGCGTCAGGATCGATCATCGTCACCGTTTTCGTCATCACATCTTGTACTTTTACCTTCCCTAACCATTCATGCTCTTTCGCGCGATTAAAACCCAGGACTGACGAGATAGAAGCTTTGTAGAGATCCCGCTGTGTCACCATGCCGACCACACAGTTGCTGCCATCAAGGACGGGGAGATGGCGAATCCGCCCCATGCTCATGATATCTTCGGCAATGCTGAGCGTGTCCGTAAAGTGCAGGGTGACCACCTGTGTTCGCATCAGATCTTTAACTTTCATTGGCGCTGCTCCTTATAGGGTCTACAGAAAAATCTGGGGTCTTATCTCCCTGCAGCAAAATCTTTGCCGCGCAAAAACGGATTTAAGCGATCATCCGGGAGAAGAATTTCCCAGAAGCAAGAAGAAAAAGCGACGCTTTTCCTAAGGGTAAGAAAAGGAAAATCTTTGACAGGGGCAAAAGCCTTCGCCTGGCAATACAGAAAAAGCTCCCGCTTTCTTTCCTTTGAGAAAATTTGACGCGACTTCTTGCTTTTCTGTATGGAGGTCGTACAGAGGAACTGGCATAACAGTTGCTGCCTCAGCGCGGGAGAAGATGCTATGACAGAAGAGCACTATGAGAGGCTGCGCCGGCAGATGGTCGCAGAGCAACTGCAGAGGTCCTTGAGGCGATGAGAATTATCCCGCGTCATTTGTTTGTTCCGGAAAAATGTCGGGCACAAGCGTACGAAGACAGGCCACTACCGATTGGCTATCAGCAAACGATTTCCCAACCCTATATTGTCGGCCTGATGCTTGAAGCCGTAGAACTGACTGGCACGGAACGCGTCTTGGAAGTCGGCACGGGCTCGGGCTATCAAGCCGCATTACTTGGGTGGCTGGCGAAATATGTCTATACGGTGGAAATTATTCCTGAACTCGCCCAGTCGGCACGGGCAATGCTCATAGCCTATGAAAACGTTGAGGTTCTGGTAGCCAATGGCAGCATCGGCTGGAAAGCCGGCGCACCGTATGACGCTATTATTGTCGCAGCGGCCTCACCGACGGTACCACCGTCTTTAAGCGAACAGTTACAAGAGGGAGGACGACTGGTGTTGCCGGTGGGGGAATTTGGCTCCCAGGAGCTTTTGCGGCTGCGAAAGCAAAGAGGAAAAGTCGTTACCGAAAACCTTGGCGGCTGTGCCTTTGTTCCCTTGATAGGCGAAGAGGGCTGGAAATCAGGTGCTTTCTCCGCCTGAGCCAGTCACATGAGTAAGGGAGGTCTGTTTGTGTCTGAGGACAATCACATCCTTGTCCCGCTCGAGATCCACAAAAACGCCGGGTCGGTAGTTGCCTGGGCAGCCCTGATCGCGCGTGCCTGGCACAGTCACCTCACCCTCTTACATGTGAACGAATCGCTGGCGTTCCTGCAACACAGAACGGGTGTTCCCGGCAAAGAAACTCCAGGCCCCGACGGCACTCTCGCTGAATGGCAGAATTCTTACGCTCAAACCGCCCAGCTAGAGTTGGCGCGTTTGGTCGAGCAGTGCGGCACGGGCGTCTCGGTCGAAACTGTTTTGCTAGAGGGCCGCGCCCATGCAACGATTTTAGATTACCTGGAAAAAACTCCGTGTGATCTGATTGTCATGGGAACGCATGGGCGACCGTGGTATGAGCGTATGGTGATTGGCAGCACGGCAGAAGCGGTATTGCGCGCCTCTACCCTCCCCGTGCTGATCGTTCACAACTCTGCGGACCGGCAAGCCACTCCTCAGCTCAAACGGGTGCTCCTTGCTACAGATTTCAGCGCCGGGGGTCTCAATAGCGAGCACTGGGCGCTGCAGCTCGCTACTCACGGCGCTGAGGCGATGATCTTGCTCCATGTCATTGAAAGCCCGCTGCTTGACGTCTACGAGCCGGACAAAGCCGAGATTGATATCCGCAAGCTCATGGAAGAGTCGCGGCAACACCCGCCCAGGTCAGCCCAGCCCTACTGGGAGCACGCACACCACGTGGCGCAGGCGAAACTCTCTCTCATGCAACAACAATTTCTGGGCGCCGGCACACAGATTGAGCTGATAGTCAGAGAAGGCGCGGCGGCGGCGGAGATCTTACGAGTGGCAGAGGAGAAGAACGTCGATCTGATCGTGATGGCGACACATGGTCGTGGTGGAGTCCGACGTTTGGTACTTGGCAGCGTCACCGAAAAAGTTATCCATGCGACCTCGCGCCCGCTGCTTGCGGTACGTAGCGAGTGACAGGCGATACCGACGGTATGGCTCTCCGTAGAGCTATATTTTGATGGATTCACGCCCGTCTTGCCCGCCCTTCGACAAGCTCAGGACAGGCTCTGGCGGGCATCCAGGACTTTCCAGCAGAAGCCTCGGGTGAACCTGTCTGGATTCCCGCTTTCGCGGGAATGACGCAGCTACCCGCTACCCCTCACAACTTCTCTGACGGACTACTAGAGGCATATGCTTGCTATTTTCGCCGGACCGTGAGTACCGGACAAGAAGCTTCGCGTACCACCTGTTCCGCCACACTGCCGAGAAAAAAGTGAGGAAGCCCGATGCGCCCGTGCGTCGCCATGACAATTAATTCTGCCCCAACCTCTTCTGCCACTTGCAAGATACTCTTGGCGGCATCGCCCACACGGGTAAGGATTTCGTGGCGAATCCCGCCACGCAGGCGTTCCTGGGCAAGCTCTTGCAACTTTTCCTTAGACACCTTTTCCGCCCAGCGCACATCTGCGCCTCCGCCTTCCTCGGGCCGGTACACCTCGTGGTGGAGGTGGAACTCATCAGTAGGGATAACGAAATGGCTCATGTCTCGCGCCTCCTCTTCACTAGTCGTGGGTGGAACACAGTATCCGTAGCTTGTCATAGCCAAACCTCAGCAGGCCGCTGGTCGCCTGGGATTAGACGTGAGTTTGCTTACCGATGACCAGCACGTTGTCAGTCTTCCTGAGTCGCCTCTTTGAGCGCGCGCATAATATCTTCGCGGGAAATGATACCCACCAGGTGGCCATCTGGAGCCACAACCGGAAAGCTGCGCGCCTTGAGATTTACCATCAGTTGGAGCACCCGCGTCAGCGGCGCCGCCGGATCGACGTGCACGACCGCTTCGGTCATCACCTCCCCTACTGTCCGGCTCATCAACTCATTGTAGTGGGGCAGCATCTGACCGGTCGTGAAAGCGAAAGTCTTGAGGAAATCGAATTTGGTTACGAGCCCGATCATCTTTTCTTCCTCAACCACCGGAAAGGCATTGAAGTCATGTCTGCCGAACAACTCCTCCAACTCACGCATGGAGGTTTGGCGAGTGACGGTCTTCACGGGATGGGTCATATATTGACCTGCGGCATATTCCAGAAAGCGATACACGAGTTCACCTCAACTTTGAGCTTTAGCGACAGCTATGAATTAGCTTCTGGCAACGATCAGCAAGGGCAATGCCAGCGGGCAAATAAACTCCAGGAGTAATTTATCCGCGTTTTCATACATTTTATGCTTTACGTTTTACCTGCGCAGATTCCCTGCGGCAGCTTTTTCTCATTTTTGCTAATCTCGCCACCGTTTCCTTCTCACAAATAGGAAGCCACAGGCGTGGGCGACAAACTCAAGCTCACCTGTGCCGGTATGAGACTTGCTCTTCCTTTGTCTCAGGGTGACGTGACAATACGGTTGTCTTGCCCCTAACTTGTACGACTTGCTGATTGAAGGAGGCTTTCCATGTCTACCAAACGCCCGGGCCGCCGGGGAGGCCGAGCTGTCCCCGTGCGGCAAAACTTGCCTGAATCAACTGACCCCTACCAACTCCGCCTCGATCCCGGTGAAATCGCGGCGTGCACTGAATGTCACGCGCTCTATCAACGGCGGCACTGGTTCTTTGACGCTGACGCATACGTGCGGGAAACGATGCAGCCAACCACCCGTATGGTCCTGTGCCCGGCCTGCCAAAAGATCCGTGACCGCTACGCCGAAGGAAGAGTTACCCTGCAACCGAGCTCCTTTCTCACGGCCCACAAAGACGAAATTCTGCGTCTGATCCACAACGAAGAAGACCGAGCCAAAGGGAACAATCCGCTGGGGCGCATCGTTGAGATCTCTGAGTCTGATAGTGCCGTCGTCGTCACTACCACGAACGAGAAGCTCGCCCAGCACATCGGCCGTACCCTCAAGAGTACGTACCAAGGCCACACCACCTATCAGTGGTCTGAATCTAGGTTTCTCTCGGTGGAATGGCAGCGCGCAGACTAACTGACGGAGGACTCTTACCATGAGCGTATCCCAATGGATGACCAAATCGGTAATGACCATCAAACCCCAAGATACGATGGGCCATGCGCGCGAACGCCTGGCCAAATATCGCATCAATCAACTGCCGGTCGTAGTCAACGAGAAGCTGGTGGGAATTGTCACAGACCGGGACGTGCGCGATGCCTATCCGTCCAGCCTGCGGCTCTTCCACGGCAAAGACATCGACGAGTTCGGCGATTCTCATACGGTGGAAGAGATTATGACGTACAACGTCGTAGCGATCGCTCCAGAGACCTCGCTGCGCGAGGCGGCTCAGCGCCTGCGTCGGCAGCGGTTCGGGGCGCTGCCCGTGGTAGAAAATGGCAAACTAGTAGGTATTATCACCCGCAGCGATCTACTAGATGCGCTGTTAGCGGACGCGAGCCCAGAAGAGTAAGCATGCTCAGGTTCGCCGGGTTCGCCAGGTTCGCATAGAGGAATGAGCAGACGGGCTATGCCCACAGAACCGGAAAAGCACTCGTCAGTGAACGGACGCTGGCAAGTAGTAGCCTTTGGTGCCCTACTGGTCATCGTGATCCTCTTTGAAATTGTCTTGCTTCCTTCTTCTGTACAAGACCTCCCTTATAGTCAATTTAAAAAGTTGGTGCAGACTGGCCAGGTTGCCGACCTGAAGATCGGTGCCACCACTATCCACGGGACCTTGCTGGACAAGACCTCGGCCACTTCACCAGAGACCCCGACCTCTGAAAAAGCCGAGCGCTTTACCACTACCCGGGTTGAAGACCCAGGTCTGGTGGCTGAACTCGAAGCGTCTGGCATCGCCTTCTCCGGGCAGGCGGATAACAGTTGGATCTTCAATCTGCTTTCCTGGCTGGCGCCACTGTTCATCCTGCTGCTGTTTTGGAGTGCCTACTTTCGCCGCATGGGGGCTGGGATTGGTGGAGGGCTGATGGCTGCGGGCAAGAGTCGCGCAAGGGTTTATGTCGAACATGAAATCAAAGTCCGCTTTGATGATGTCGCCGGGCTTGATGAAGCGAAGGAAGAGCTACAGGAAGTCATCGAGTTTCTGCGCACGCCGGAGAAATTCCGCCGCCTCGGTGGCAAAGTCCCTAAAGGTGTCCTGTTGGCCGGCGCTCCCGGCACCGGCAAAACGCTGTTAGCCAAAGCTGTAGCGGGCGAGGCGGGCGTACCGTTTTTTAGTCTCTCAGGCTCGGAGTTCGTCGAGATGTTCGTCGGCGTGGGCGCGGCGCGAGTGCGTGACCTGTTCGAGCAAGCCTTGCAGAAGGCCCCGTGCATTGTCTTCATCGACGAACTGGACGCCTTGGGTAAAGCGCGCGGCATCGGTCCCGCCGGTGGCAGCCACGAAGAGCGCGAACAAACGCTCAATCAGTTATTGGTCGAGATGGATGGGTTTGATCCCAACACTGGTGTGATTATTATGGCCGCCACTAACCGGCCGGAGATTCTGGATCCAGCGCTGCTGCGTGCCGGCCGCTTTGACCGCCACGTGGTGCTGGACCGGCCGGACGTCAAGGGTCGCGAAGCGATCCTGCGCGTACACGCGAAGAACGTCAAACTGGCTGCTGAAGTGAACTTGAGCGTTATTGCTGCTCGCACCCCCGGTTTTGTCGGCGCCGATCTAGCCAATATCGTCAATGAAGCCGCTCTACTGGCTGCGCGCAAAGGCCGTGACGAGGTGCTGATGGCAGACTTCGATGAGGCGGTGGATCGCGTGATTGCCGGCCTGGAAAAGAGAAATCGTGTCATTAACCCGCGCGAGAAAGCCATCATCGCCCATCACGAGATCGGCCACGCCCTCACCGCTGAGCTCTTGCCCCATGTAGATCCAGTGCGCAAAGTCTCAATCATTCCCCGGGGGATAGCCGCGCTCGGGTACACCCAACAACTGCCTACAGAAGACCGCTATCTCATGACTCGCTCCGAATTGGAGGATCGCCTGCGCGTCTTGCTCGGTGGTCGCGTCGCAGAGGAAATCATCTTTGGCGATGTGTCCACCGGCGCCCAAGACGATTTGCAGAAAGCTACCGATACGGCTCGAAGCATGGTCACAGAGTACGGGATGAGCACCCGGCTTGGTCTTCGTACATTCGAGAAAGAGCGGCGTGGTCTGTTTCTGGATACGCCGTGGGCGACGAAAAAAGACTACAGCGAAGAGAAGGCCGCGGAAATTGATAAAGAGGTGGAGGACATTCTCGAGCGGGCACATAAGCAGGTGCGGGAGTTACTTACTACCCAAAAGCCCTTGCTGGAGAAACTGGCTAGCCTCCTTTTAGAAAAAGAAGTCCTGGAAGGAGACGAGTTGCGGCAGATTATCCACGCTGTGGTCGCGGAAGATAGTACGAACAAGAGGGCAACGCTCCATTAGTTCCGTCCCGTTCGATCGGCGATTATGGCTCTTCCGCAGTCCAACTACAGAGAGAAAATGGTCTCAATCAGGGTCACCACGCCGGTAACGAGGAAAATGGTTGCGGCGCCGTACTTGATAGCTTTCTCCGGGAGCTGTTTCCCGAGCATCTTGCCAACGAGGATCGCCAACCCGTCGGCGACGACCATGCCTACGGTGCTCCCGAGCCAGACCCCGACGAAGTCGTGTTGCTGGCTGGCAATCGTGACTGTCGCCAGCATAGTCTTGTCGCCTAGTTCTGCAAGAAAGAAAGCAATGGCCACCGTCATCAGCGGACCAAAGCGACGTGCCGCCATACGTTCGTCGTCATCTAATTCGTCTCCGCGAAGAGTCCAGAGACCAAACCCGAGGAAGGCGCACCCCGCCAAGAGTTTGACCCAAAAAATGGGCAAGGCCAAGCCGACGATCTCTCCGAGAACCACCGAAAATAGGTGCACAAGCAGCGTCGCGACAAACACGCCGGCTAACACGGTTTGTGCCGCGTAGCGCGTAGCGAAGGCCAACGCGACCAGCTGGGTCTTATCGCCCATTTCGGCAATGAAGACAAAAAAGAGCGCGATCAAGAAAGCAGGCATACTCTTGGACCTCACATGCAGTTGTTATACCGAATCACAGCATGATAAATTTTATGACACGAAGAATAAAAGACCTTTGCACTTCGTTTTTGGCCTGGTCACATTACAGAAGAGGGGCACTGATGACACCTTACCGTAGGCAGGTTTCGCACAAACTTCTGGCTAGCTCACTGACCATCTTTCTCCTGCTGGTGTTACGAAGGACTGGGCTGGCACAGGATGACGCAGTCCTGGCGAATGGCAAGCAGGAGTATCACAGTAACTGTGCCACCTGTCATGGAGTTGCGGCAAAAGGGGACGGCCCCATGGCTGAATTGCTCACTCGCAAACCAGCGAACTTGACCCAACTCAGTAGGAAAAATGGCGGTGAGTTTCCCTTCTGGAAGGTCTACCACATCATCGACGGTCGCGAAGAGGTCATGGCTCATGGCGTGCGCAATATGCCGATCTGGGGAGCACGCTTCTCCAGCGAGGCAGGCGAAGGACCGGGAACGGAGAGCAGTGTGCTGGGACGGATTCTCGGGCTTGTCTACTATCTGCAGTCGATTCAAGACAAATAAATGGCGAGCTGAAAGGGAGGACCGAAGCTCAACCCTATCTTTCTTTCCGAGTAGGGTTCGCGTCGCTTATTCACCCTCCCTTCCCTTTGCCTCTGGCCGTTCTGTCTCCTCCTCCAGAAGACTGTCCAGCTTTGCCATCCGCCCTTCTCACATCTGCCAATACCGATGCAGTTTTCTTCTCGCGAATGAGAATCTACCCGCGCTTTACCTAGTTTGGCCGTGCTTTCCGTGCGGTACGGGACTTGCTCGTGTATGGGTTAGTCTTGCTATGAAGGAGGAATCCTATGTCGCTACAGAAGTTTTGTGAACGTCCGGTTGTGACCGTCTCGCTCGAGCAAAATATTGTCGAGGCCTGCCGGCTTATGCGAGAAAAGAATGTCGGCTGTTTGGTAGCCGTGGAGGGGGAAAAGCTCCGCGGTATTCTTACCGACCGAGATATTGCCCTGAAGGTCACGGCGGATAAGAAAGACCCGCAGCAGACCAAAGTGCGGGACATTATGACTGCCAATCCGACTCGCATCGTCGTGAGCAAAACCCTGCACGACCTGACTGCGCTCATGCATACTCACCACGTACGGCGTGTCCCAATTATGGACGGAGCAGATAAGGTCCTGGGGATGGTCACGCTCGACGATCTGTTGATTTTACTGGGGCAAGAACTCGCCGATATCGGCCAGGGTGTCTCGGGCGCTCTGTTTCGCCAGCCCACTCCGGCTGGGGTGGAAGAATCTCCTCTGC
>JACQEL010000151.1 GCA_016200595.1 Deltaproteobacteria bacterium | reverse complement strand
GCTTGCGCACCGCCTTCATCAGCAGACCGTGGTCCAGAGTGTCAAAGGCTCCTTTGATATCAAACTCGACCACCCAGTCATACTGCCAGCACCGTTGCTGCGTCACCGCGACCGCATCCTTGGCTGACTTGCCCGGACGATACCCGTACGAGTCTTGGTCAAAGTGCGGTTCCAGTTGCGGCTCCAGGGCCATCTTCGCTACCGTCTGGGCCACTCGGTCTCCTACCGTCGGAATCCCCAGCGGGCGGATCCCCCCGCCAGCTTTTGGAATCTCGACCTCCTTGACCGGCGGCGGAAAATAACTCCCCGAGACGAGCCGGTTCCAGACGCGGTAGAGATTCCCCCGCAGCTTCTGCTCGAACGCTGCCAGGATCTCCCCGTCTATCCCCGCCGCCCCCCGGTTCGCCTTTACCCGCTTCCAGGCCGCGAAGACCGCGCGCTTGGGTATCGCAAAGGCCTTGGGCGATGGCCCCAGCTCTTCCCTCCGCGGAGGTTGGCTGAGAACATCCCCCTCGATAAGGTCGCCCCTTCGCTCCACATCCATTACAGATGCTTCCTCACTACTACGAGCGACTCCGCCCCTGTCTCGCGCTTCGGTATTCCCCCTTGCGGTGTCTGCCACTTGTCGGTTTCCCTTTCCATCGCGAGCTCAGGTTCTCACGTTCCCTGGCAAAGCCTGTCTCAAGGTCATGCCGCCTATATACCGGTTGCCGCCGGCGCAGTACTCAGGTCTCCCGCCGACTCATCCCAGAGATTAGAAGCGCCCCTGGTTTCGACAACGTCTGGCTTTTTCGATACGTCCTCAGCGGTTCGCTTGCGCTCATCTCCTTGAAACCTACCTGACGTGGTCTGCGCCACGCCTTTTCCCCCTGCGTTCACCACCACGCCTCTTAAACGCAGCAGCCAGGGGCGGTTTGAAGCCTCCTCCTGAAAGGCGGCTCCGAGGGACCTACCCTCATCTTTCCCAGAGCACCGCTCAACCCTTAGTCGAGCGTTCGTGACACACCTTCTCACAATGCCTTGGCCTCTTACAAATCTACGGTGTCCCATCAATTGGTCTGGAGGAAATTCTCAAACCCGCACTGGGGGCAGCGGAGTACAAGGGCGCAACACACTCCCCACAGAACTTCGTCCCTTCAGGATGGTCGGAGCCGCAGCTCGCACAGCGCATGCTGCTTCTTTACTCCTTTGGACTTCCCAGGGCAAGGAAAACGCCAAGCTGGCACTATTTGACAACCCTACGCCGGGTGCATGATAATCACTGCCATGCCAGAAGACCGTGCCAGCACCAGGCAGGCCGAGACCCGCCGCTTGGCCGCGATTATGTTCACTGACATCGTCGGCTTTAGTCGGCAGATGGGCACTGATGAAGCCCGCATGCTGCGGTTGCTAGAGATCCATAATCAGCTCATTCAGCAAGCCGTGACCGACCATCATGGCGCGGTCATTAAAACTGTCGGTGATGCTTTCCTGGTGGACTTTCCCTCGGTCGTTCACGCCGTGCAGTGTGCCCAGCATATTCAAGGGCAATTCCGGAGCCATAATGCAGAGCGAGAAGTGGCCGAGCAGATCCACGTCCGGATCGGCATTCATCTGGGCGACATCGTGCAGCGGGAGGGGGACGTGTTGGGCGATGGGGTAAACATCGCTTCGCGGCTGCAAGCGTTAGCTGAGCCCGACACGGTCTGCATCTCGGACTTGGTCTATCGCGGTGTGGCCAAGAAATTGGATCTGGGAATGGTCGTCTCGTTGGGGCGACCGAGGTTAAAGAACATTGCCGAGCGGTTCGAGGTCTACGTCTTACTGTCGGCCCCCCCGCAACGGCTGAGGCGCTTACCTAGAGTAGGTGCCACCCAGCGTCAGTGGATGGTGGTGGTGGCCGGGTTGGTGCTCATTACCGGTGGAGTTGTGGCCGGCCGTTATCTGTTCCGTGAACGACTCAGCCCGCAGCCCTCGGCCCTCAGCATTGAAGCCGCGCCAGCGGCGCTGCCCTTGCCCGACAAACCCTCCATCGTCGTGCTGCCCTTTACCAACATGAGTGGTGACCACGAGCAGGAGTATTTCAGCGACGGCATCACCGAGGACATTACGGCTGACCTCTCCAAAATCTCCGGCTTCTTTGTTATCGCCCGCAACTCCGCCTTCACTTACAAAGGCAAGGCCGTGAAGGTCCAGGAGGTTAGTCGAGAAATGGGGGTACGGTACGTCCTGGAAGGTAGTGTACGGAAAGTGGGGGAGCAGGTGCGGGTCACGGCGCAGTTGATTGACGGCATGACAGGGGGACACGTATGGTCGGCGCGCTATGATCGGCCGCTGAAAGACATTTTTGCGGTGCAAGATGAGATCGTGCAGCAGTTGGTGACTACGCTACGGGTCGAGGTACAAGCGGTCGAACAGCAGCGGGTGCGACGCATTCCCACGACCAACCTCACTGCTTATGACGCCTACTTGCGCGGGGTGGAGTATCTTGAACCTTACACAAAAGAAGCGATTGCCAAGGCACGGCAGATGTTTGAGCAAGTCATTGCCTTGGACCCTCAGTATGCTGCGGCGTATGCGCTTCTGAGTGCGACCTACTGGCGGGAGTCGGTGTGGAATCCAGACCCACAAACTCGGGAGCGGGCCTTGGCGCTGGCGCAACAGGCCGTTGCCCTGGATGACTCCCTGTCAGTAGCCCACCTCTGGTTGGGCATGGCGTATCAGATGAAAACCCAATATGAACCCGCCATTGCCGAGCTTGAGCGGGCGATTGCCCTGGATCCCAACTCTGCCGAAGGCTACGCTGGGCTGGGGTCGGTGCTGAACGTCGCGGGCAGGCCAGCTGAAGCTTTCGGGTGGCTAGAGAAAGCGATGCGCTTCCACCCCCGCTATCCGTTCTGGTACGGTCTCCAGTTAGGCGTAGCGTATCGCCTGACCGGGCGGTATGCCGAGGCGATTGCCACTCAGAAGCAAGTTGTGCTCCGCAACCCGAATAATGAGGCTCCCTATGTGGATTTGGCGATCGACTACATAGAGCAATGGGGCGCGCAATTCAATCAAGATCCGCAGACCTT
>JACQEL010000150.1 GCA_016200595.1 Deltaproteobacteria bacterium | reverse complement strand
CAAGGACAGATCAACCATACTCGCTTCATCGACGACAAGGAGTGAAGTATCCAGAGGCGCCTCGGCGTGACGCGCGAAGGTCCCCGTCCCTGGCTGGTATTCCAAAAGCCGATGCAGGGTCGCGGCTGGCAGTCCGGAGAGTTCGGTCAGGCGTTGCGCCGCGCGCCCGGTAGGGGCTGCCGCCAAGATAGGCACCTGATAGCGCGAGGCAATCTCCGCCAGCGCCTGACAGAAGAACGACTTCCCGGTCCCAGGTCCACCGGTCACCACTGTCAGTGTAGAGGTGAGAGCCGTATGGAGGGCTTGTTGCTGTTCGGCATTAAGAGCGTATGCCCGGGCGAGCTGCGGGGTGACTTCCGCCACATTGGCGAGCAGCGGCGGCAAGGGTACTCGCACCCGATCGGCCAGTGTCTGCGCGACGCGCTCTTCAATGCGCCAAACCTCTAACAGTGTGAGGAGCGTGAATTTTCCCTGTTGCTTAATGAGAAACTGACCACCGACTTCTAGCGCGCCCTGCCAGCACTGTTCCTCAACCACAGATCGTGGAACCTGGAGTAAGGTCGCAGTGCGTTTGACTACCAGGGGTACTGGCAAGCAGGTGTGGCCGGCTCGCAGAGCCCGCCGGAGGATTTCGCCAATTCCGGCTCGTATCCGCTCAGGGTCGGTTCTTGGACGCCCGAACTGACGTGCCACCGCGTCAGCCGCCTGGAACGAGACTCAGTCGATGTCCTGGGCAAGCCGATAGGGATGGGCACGAATAGTGACTGAGGCCCTGGCACCATAGTGGTGTTGAATATGTGCAACTTGCGCAGCGTTGAGTTGGGCGGCCTGGAGAAGCTCGGCAAACTCTGCCGTAGGCTGCGGTGTCGTGCGTCGCTGGCTGGTGGTGTGCTCGCCTTTGCGTGCCAAGAAGAGTCCTCTCCTCTTGCAAGCGATGGTGTCACCCTTCGCTGGTCATTACAAGAGAGCTATCCCTGCTTTCTTGCACGGTAGGGGTCCGATTTGGCTGAATATTAGGGCTCCTTCCCTCCGTTGTAGGAGAAGGTTACGATGAAGGAGAATACTCTATTCACAAGTTCTGAGCCTGCATGCCGTAGCGTGCGCTATGCGCACGAAAATAGCGGCGTACAGGGAAGACGTGCGCACAGCGCACGCTACCCCGAGTGTACCAACCTCATGCATCTTGGTTTAGTGCCGAAAGATCGGGGCTTGGCATGAAGCAACTCTGCCTTCTGCTCATCGGTCTACTCTTCGGGGGTTCACCCGCGTTTGCCCTTACCCTGGAAGATCTCGATCCTCACCAAGAGTGGGAGATAAAAGACTTCACCGTTACTGGGAATGAGCATTTCCCCATCCATGAACTGCTGGCGGAGTTGGTGATCAAGACTCGTCCGTGGTACACCCCGTGGCGCTCGTGGCCGCCATTTGACTCCGGGACCTTGGCCACGGATCTCGACCGTCTCCGGCGTTTTTACCAGGCCCATGGCTACTACGAAGCGCAAATCTCCTATGATTTAGGAGTCGATGAGAAGGCGCATCTCGTCAGCGTCCAGGTGACGATACATGAAGGCGAACCAGTGCACGTCACCCAGCTTGGCCTCAACCTCACCGATCAGCCTGAGTTTGCCCCTGCCGTAGAGGCTCTGCGCCCTACCCTGCCACTCAGCGAAGGAAAAGTTTTCTCCGAAGCCGAGTATCAACATTCCGAAGCAAAAATTAAAGAATTCTTTCTTGATCAACATCGCGGACGGGTAGCTGTGGAAAGAGCCGCGCAGATTATTCTGGAACAACACGCGGCGCAGGTGCACTACACGATCACCGTGGGGCCTGCGACGATTTTCGGTGAAACCCAAGTTGAAGGAACGGGACAGGTCGATCCGTCACTGGTGACCCGAGAACTCGCGTACAAGCCAGGAGAGCCCTTCTCGGCCAAAGCCGTCGAGCAGTCGCGTAAGAATCTCCTGAAGCTTGATCTCTTCAGTTCCGTGCGCTTCCTACAAGAGGACTCGCCGGCAGATCCGAGCATTATTCCTATGCGTATCCATGTGGACGAAAAACCGATCCACGAGTGGAAACTCGGCCTTGGCTACGGCACCGAAGACGAATTCCGCGGTCAAGTGCGCTGGCAGAATAATAACTGGCTCGGTGGTGGTCGGCGGCTCGACGTGCAAGTCAAGGCATCCGCTATTAACCGTCAAATCGAGGTCAGCTTTGTACAGCCCCACTTTCTCGGGGCGCGCAATCGCTTCTCGCTCTCGGTCATCCCGCAGCAAGTGGATGAACCTGGGTATCTGTTAAACGGCACCCGACTGCAACCGCGACTAGATCGCGACTTTTCCGCAACCTTGACCGGCTTTGTCGCCTACCGTATCGAGTACGACCGCTTAAACAATGTCAATTCAGCCACGATCAGTATGCTCAAAGAGTTTCAACGGAAGGGCATCCTTTCTGGTTTTGGCTTGGGCTTGGTGTGGACCACGACCGATGACCCCCTCAACCCGCAGCGCGGCGGGGTCGTCTCCTTCTCTG
>JACQEL010000149.1 GCA_016200595.1 Deltaproteobacteria bacterium | reverse complement strand
GATCAGGAGATTCTGAGGGATATTGATCTTCCCAATATATTCCCAGCCCCCATACCAGATCCTAGCGAGAAGCGTCGCTATATATGCAGCAATAACGATTCCGAACCAAATGGCAGCTTGAGTTTTCGAGTTACTAGTCCGATTATCCCCGCCGATTACAAGCTTGCGAAGCTTGAATTTTCCTACTTTGAGGATAAGCATGGCAATCAGCAGAAAGCTTACGACCCCAAGCCCCATTATTACTGCAGCCGCCAGGGCAGAAATACCAGCACTCTTGAGCGTCACGGTCTGTAGAGTTTTGGCATTGTTGTCGCCACTTGCCCGTGTGTACGTGCCTTCAATGGCGTCGCCAGGAGCAAGACTTTTTGTGAGATCAGCCGGTCCTTCAGGGAGCAGCAAGACTTCAGACTGGGTGCCAATTTTCACCTTGACGGAGGCTTTTCCATCGATCTGCTCCAAAGTCCCTGCAAATCTTGTGGGGGACGAATCCGTAGCCATGGATGGAGATGCAAGCGCAAACCAGGTCCCCAAGAGAATGCACAGCGTACAGCTTATCGTGTGTACGGAAGTCATTCCTTCACCCTCCCTTAAATCAAGCAATCACTATGAAAGCGCTGGACCTGCCGTAGAGTCGGACCCGAAATGGCAGACCTACAGGCAAGCCCAGCGTCCCCGGCTCACTTCCTGAATTGGCAAACATCTGGCATTACGCAGAGGTCGGTGGTGTTAGCGCAGAGGTTTGGCACCTCTTTCAGATCGTCGAAATTACTGGCCTTTGCCGCATCCGCGAGAGTATTCGCCGCGTTTTTGTCCAGCCTCTGCAAATCGTCTTGCGCCTCCTTCAGCTTGTCACCCGCCTCTTTTACTTTCTTTGCAGCGTCCGCTTGGTTGTCGCTCGTCGCCCTCTTCAGATCGTCGGCGG
Source organism: Deltaproteobacteria bacterium (assembly GCA_016200595.1). GTDB lineage: Bacteria > Desulfobacterota > Binatia > Bin18 > Bin18 > JACQEL01. The sequence goes on along the minus strand of JACQEL010000149.1, from coordinate 3,893 downwards.
CCTCATCCGCTTCGTGCTGTCTTTGCGCCACTAAGGCCTGTTTTGCAGCAACTGAGGAGGCCACATCCTTTAACATGTCGGCAACGTTCTTCGGATCAAGGAGCGTAATATGGTGATTGACCTTCCCCATTACGGCGCTCACTTCAGCATGCAGGCACACCGCGCGCGGGTATCGTAGCCGTCCGCAACGTTAAAGGCCCAGTTCTTAACCTCTATGTATGTAGGCTGTGCCTCGTTCACACTGCTATATGGCAGATAGCTCGGAGCATATACATCATGTGGCACATAACCAAGATGCGTTGAGCAACCTCCTAAAACAAGCGAGGCAATCAACGTCAGGACGCCAAGTCCCAAATCGGGAATGCCCCAGCGTATTGTCTTAACTTGACAGCTACGCGTGTCAGTTCGAGCGCTAAGATTCATGTGGATCGTCGCCTCCCTTTTTTCGGGATATGTGAAGGAAATGGGGGCGTGAGCCTCCCCGACGAAGAGCAAAGCCTGCCACAGTTGTCCGTATCTCATGGTTTGCCTCCTCCCTCATTATTGGCACACTTCTAGGCCTCAAGCTTCTCTACTGCTTGCTGGAGCAGCACCAACTGCTCTTCCGTGACGTCGTCGGTGACCGGTAGCCCTTGCTGCTCTTGGAATTCATTCAACGCTGAGCGCGTGAGCCGCCCTCTCACGCCATCAACGGGACCGGGATGATACCCAAGATACGTCAGATAGAGCTGCGCGGCGCGGATGACGAGGTCCGGAAGTGGTCCGAGAGCGTACTTCTGGTAGGCCGCGGCAAGCCTCGTATCGTAGCTATTCTTCGCATACGCCGGGCCGTTGTACCCTCGTGCAAAGGTAGCCCAATCATGCCCCCGAAGCGGGCGGTCAAGTGTATGGTGGAGGATCTCTCCTGCCATCCCGAGCAATTGTTGAGTCTCAGAAACGGTCATGGCAGTGACCATTGCCTCGACATCTGCATGTCCGGCGATTTGGGCGTTAAACCCCATGAGCTGACCTATTCCCCAAGATGCACTGCGCAGAGCAGCGCTACGGCCCAGTGCGAGCGCACGCTGGAGGCGCTCATATTGGGCGGCACCGCCAGCGCCGTAACCGCCAGCTTGTGGGTTGCTAATGTCAGGATGCGCGGCATCAAATGCGTGGTTGGTCTCACGGCTGAAGACGTGGCGCTCAAACGAAATCGCCGGTCGTCGGTCAGGCAGAAACCCGCATCCGCCGGTCTCAACGCTGAGTACTGCCCACAGTTCGGCAGCTTTGACACCTAGTCTATCGAGAACCTTGGCGACACCCTCTTGGTCTAAGGGTAAGGCAGTCCCTCTAAATGCTTCTGGCATGATTCCTCCTATTTCCACTGGCGAAAATTAATTCGGTCAACACTCCCCGATTAGCGCCGTCGCCTCCAACTGGGAGCGCTTACATTCATCCGAAACTGCAAAGAAGTCAGCCGGACTTCCCTTTGAGGAGCGCACGAATTTCTTCGATCCGACGCCGATTCATTCGGTAGTGAACTCGTGCATCTTTCCCCAGCTGTTCCAACACCAACCCTTGAGCGACCAACTCAGCAAGCGCGTTTTTCACTTGCGCCGTGTGGCGCTTGATTTTTTGCTCTAACAGCCACCACTCGACAATCCCTTCTACTGTATCTTGCGCCGCCGTGTGCTTGACGAGATACGACAAGATCTCATATGCGATTCGTGATTTTCTGACCGCGGACATCCTCGATCTCACACACTTTTCTTTTTTTGCGCTGCCCGTTGTTGTTCATGATATGAGGGGATTTATAAACCAACTAATCGCATTGCCCGCTTATCGTCCTGCGAGGGGCAACGATGAGTCTTCAGAAAAAAGTCCATGAGGGGGAATACGATATTGTAGTTGGCCCCTGGATAGGCATGATGCATCCAGTGATAGCGAGCCAAGTATTGATACAGCGACAAGTGTGAGAGGAAGGAGCGTGACGGAACATGCATTTCTTGATGAAGCGCGCTCCAGAGCAGGTGGTGAGCGATGATTGTGAAAACAAAGATAAGACTGCCCGGCGACGAAAAAAAGAAAAGCGGTATCCACACAAAAGAGCCGTAGAAGACGCCGAGCCACGGATTGAGGCTGATATTCAAATACCGCCCAACTAGGTCAGGTTCATAATCAAAGATTCTGTAGTATTTGTGATGGTGTAACAGGTGATGATCCTCAAAGACACGAGCGAGTTCTGGGATATGGTGGTAAAACCACTCAGGCAATTTCCGGCGATGCATGAGATGCTTGTGTATGTGGTATTCTAACAACGACATGAGTCCACAGCTGACGAGCACCCAACCGACAGTTCTGCAAAACACGGCTCCCATCTTGACTCTCCCCTTGTAGGGTTAACCTGACGTGGACGGTTAACCTAAAATGGTAAGCGTTCAGCCGTCAGCTTTCAGCTAAAACAAGGAGATTCCACAAGCAGGCGATGCTTCCTCATGCCAGAAGTTGGACGGGACCTCTTATGTTTTCCTGCCTGGCTGACTGCTGAAAGCTCATAGCTGAACGCTTACCCTAAAATGAACTGCTGAAGGTGTTTGGAGAGTTCGGGAGTTCGCAAGTAGCCGTAGGATTTATGATGGTTCGGTTTCTCCTTCGGAAGGGGATAGTCGTTGTGGACAAGATCGTCGACGACGCATATCCCGGCTCCGTTCGGCTTGTAGTCATCGGCAAGATGGACGTCCACAGCAACTGGATCACGGCGGTCAGCATAATTGGCCCAGCGCTCGGTGACGATCGTTGGTGTCCGGACCTCCTGATTGCGTTCCTCATGGACTTTCAGTTTGACATGGGGGAGCCCGAGCGGCGATCCGATGGTCACGAAATGCGCTACTGCAAACGCCGGGTCTTCCTTCTTCAGATCGCGGAGCACGTCGTACGCCACGATGGAGCCCATGGAGTGGCCGATCAGCATGATACGCTGCCCTTTCAACGGCAGAAGGATCTTTCTTAACTCGTCTTGGATAACGCGCCGTGCCTGTCGTACCCGGCCTTGGCGATCGGTAATCTGCCGATCCTCCTCATAGTAGAAGGCTAAATCCTTGAGCGTCTTTTCCAGAAGTGTATTCGCAAGCCCATCGAACCCCATATAGCCCTTGAGGGCGTCGAGAGCGGCTCCCCCAACCCCAAGGACCCCCGCTGAGGCCTTCGCGAACCATCCTTCTTCGTAAGTCTGCAGTGCCCCATCCTGAGCCTCGATATACGGTTCGTTGTTGTAAAGCGCATCAAATTTGAAGTTCTCGTCACGATGCAGTGGGCTTTTGTAGAGGAGATCAGCCCAATACACCACCTGAAACTCGAAGTCCACAGTGAGGTTACAGTTCTTCTTGAGTCCTTCTTGCATAGCGAGTTTCCACCAGTTAGCTTCTTCTTCTTTGGGGGGCTTGTTGGCTAACCCGTGCATGCCGACGATGATCTTTCCTTTTGCCATGATCTTTCCTCCTGTCTCTCTACAAGAAATTCTCTGAGGTCATTGATAGGAAACAACAACGAGCGTCTGCCGTTATTCTCTTTCTATAGGAGCTTGCGACTGTGCGTGGCTCAAGTTTCACACTTTGTTCCTTGCCTCGCACAGCAAAGGGAGCAACAGCTGTGCCGTTGGCGTAAGTGCTTGTTTTTCTACGACCAGCGTATACTCAGGTAGGTCCTTTTTGTCCTAGCGTTTCACCCAGAAGAAGAGAAAACTTTGTGAGTCGAGGAGGATAGCGCTAGGACAAATTTGTCCTAGCGCGCGCCGCCGATTGTCCGGGTCCTAGAGAGCCTTAGACTTGAGGCGGGCGGGGTCGATGCCGTACTTGTGCATCAGTTGCCAAAACGCCCGGCGATTCTTCCGGGCCGCTCGTGCTGCTCGGGTAATG
>JACQEL010000148.1 GCA_016200595.1 Deltaproteobacteria bacterium | reverse complement strand
CTTGCTGCAGGGCGCTGATCACCTGGCGGCGCTGGCGAAGCTGCCTGCAACAGCCATGGCCGCTTGGCTCTCGGCGCACAAAGCGCAACTGCGAGAGACGGCGGCGGGCGTGCGTGCACTGCTACACCAAAGAGAAGGCACAGTACAGGAAGTCTCGCTTGGGACTGAGCCTGCTGCCGTCGTTTCCGCGCCAGAGCCGGCTCAGTCTCCCAGCCCTGCGCCTCCGCTGCTGGCGTCGTCGCAGCCTGTAGACAAAACTCGCGCGGTGCGGGTAACGGCGGAAAATCTCAGCCGTTTATTGGGGTTGGCTGAAGAATCGGTGGTGGAAGCCCGTTGGCTGCAACCTTTTGCCACCGCGTTGCTCAGACTGCAGAGAAGTCAGCGAGAATTAAGCGAAACACTGATCAACTTACAGGAATGCCTGGTGGGAGTAGATCTCACTGAGCGAGGAAAGAATTGTTTAGCCGAGGCACAACAGAAAGCTGAAAGTTGTCGCCAAGTGCTGACTGATCGCCTGCAAGAACTTGACCGACTTGTCGGCCATTCGCTGGACCTGTCTGAGCGACTGTACCGTGAGGCGGTAGCAACGCGGATGCGGCCCTTTGCTGATGGTGCCCAGGGGTTTCCTCGCATGGTGCATGATTTAGCCCGGAAACTTGGCAAACACGTTAAACTGGACATCCTCGGACAAGCGCTCCCAGTAGATCGGGATGTGGTAGAGCGGCTTACGGCTCCACTCACGCATTTGCTGCGTAATGCCCTCGACCACGGCATTGAGATGCCGGAGGAACGCTTGGCTGCGGAGAAACCGGCAGAGGGCACGATCCGGCTTGAAGCTCGCCATCAGGCAGGGACGCTTTCCCTCCTCGTGTCCGACGATGGTCGCGGTGTAGATGTCGAGCGGTTACGGCAGAAGATTATTGACAAGCAACTCGCGACGGCGGAAATAGTCAGCGCCTTGCCGGATAACCAGTTACTGAAATTCTTATTTGTTCCTGGCTTTTCTACAGCTGAGCAGGTGACCGAGGTGTCTGGCCGGGGGGTGGGGTTAGACGTCGTACAGAATATGGTCAGAGAGGTGGGAGGGGAACTCCGTGCGGTTTCCCAACCAGGGAAGGGGATGAGTTTCCAGTTACAATTACCACTGACTTTATCAATCATGCGTGCCCTGATCGTTGACGTGGCTGGGGAACCCTACGCTTTTCCGCTGGCCCGTATCGAACAAGTCATGACGGTTCCGCAGGCAGAGATTGCTGTCCAGGATGATCGCTCCTGCTTTGTCCTAGAGGGCCAAAACCTCAGCTTAGTTTCCGCGCAACAGGTGTGGCACTTGGCTGCCCCTGACGTCCCTGCGAATCCGCTGCCGGTGGTGATCATTAGCAATGGAGATGCCCGTTATGGAGTAGCCGTCGATGCTTTGCTTGGCGAGAGTGACATCATTGTCCGGCCGCTGGATGTGCGGCTGGGACGCGTGCCGGGTTTCAGCGCTGCGGCCTTCTTGCGAGATGGCTCTCCTGCCCTGATTGTTGACGTTGAGGCTCTGCTGCAATCTATTGTCGCTCTGCTAGGCGAGGAGCAAACACTCGAAGTGCCTCGACTTCCTGTGGACGGTCGCGTCTCTGTAGCCCGCAAACGGATTTTACTCGTTGAAGACTCAGAGACCATACGGACGGTGGAGCGGAACATCCTGATTCGCTACGGCTATGAGGTTGACGTTGCCGAGGATGGCATGGAAGGGTGGGATGCCATTCGCTTAGGCCACTATGACCTCCTGATTACCGACGTAGACATGCCTCGTATGAACGGCATCCAGTTGGTCAGTTTGGTCAAACAGGAACCCTGGTTGCTGGCTACACCCGTGCTGATTGTCTCTGGAAACGAACGAGAGGAAGACCGTCGCTTGGGTTTAGCCGCGGGGGCAAGTGATTATCTGACCAAGAGCAGTTTCCGTGAGGAGACCTTCGTCCATGTCGTGGCCAACCTCCTTGGCGAGGCGGACGTACAAACCTAAATGAGCAGGGTGAGGAGTGGCGCGAGTTCTTTCACGGTTTCGAGAAGGCTAGAGAGCTGCGAGCGAGACTCGGCAGGAGCTTTGGCGTGCTGTCCTGCCTGATGAGCGCTTTGCATCTTTTGATACGCGCCCTCGATTTGCGCATGTACCTCCTCCGGCAGGTTCAGTTGATTGGCCAGTGAGCGCCAGGCTTGATCATGGAGGGCGAAGGGGGCTCCGCTGGCGAGGGCCTCCTGGAGGCCGCGCATGTTGTGCTGGAGTTCTTCCAGCAGCTGTTGGACAGCTTGACGCAGTTGCTGCTTCACTTGTTGCGAGATGCGATTGGCATAGCGGGCATGATGGCGAATGCGAGCGACCAGCTCCACTTGGCTGGGCAGCTTCACCATGTAGTCATCGGCGCCGCGGTCGAGAGCCTCACCCTTAATCTTGGGATCTTCCTTGGCCGACAGCACGATGATGGGAATACTACTCACAGCCAAGTGCTCGCGGAAAGACTTCAGGAGTGTCAGTCCATCTATGCCTGGCATGACCAGATCCAAGAGAATGACCTGCGGCATGATGGCGGCGGCAGTGCCAAGCGCTTGCGCCGGATCCTGACAATGGTGCACACGCATGTCGGCCTGGCTCGCGAGCAGGCGGCGAACCGCCGCGCCAACGATTGGTTGGTCATCGATCAGCAGAACCGTGATGGGCTGATCTGTCGCGGATGCCTCGTTAGAGGGAGGAGGTATTTTCTCGCTCATGCTTGTCTCCAGTGGCAGGTTGCTCCGAAAAGAACCCTCCTACGTTATACCTTTTCTCGCGAACATGGCAAGCATCAGAAGGTTGTGCTCTGTGAGGAGGAAAGCGGCGGTGCTCTTTCGGCTTCGTGTGACTGAGGGCCACGTAGAAACTCTCTCCCGCGTGCGAGCTTTTCGTGGCGTAGTAGCCGGGAATCCGTTGATCCCAGCAGCCGGAAAAGCACACCGGCTTCGCCCTGTCGCATCTCAGCATCACGATGATATAGCCTGGAGCCACTCCTAACCCGTACGGGGTCAGATCGATGCGGGCGAGCTTATAGCCGATAAAGGCAACGGCACCAGTCGTAAATTCAACACACTTAGTGAGTCCCTGCTTCTTTGTCACAGCTGCACTCTCTCCTTTCGACGATCTTTCGGAACTTCATCTGCCCTTCCTTGATGACTCTCGACCACTTGTCTGCCTGGGCGAGCTACGAGGGCTCTTTGGTTGCGTCGCTCCCGTCAGGGAGCTTCTTGGGCAGGGGCTTCTTCTTGAGATGGACCGTAACTGTTGGGGGATCCACGCCGGCGACTTGTAAGCCAAGCGGAAGATTGACCTCGTGAGCGGACAGGGAGTATCGAGTCGTACCTTCCCGGGCCTCTTTAAGGTCGATCTCCGCCCGTAAGCGCCCCTGATTGAGAAAGCGGAGCAACTCACGCGAGCCCCGCACCCCCAGGTACACTTCCTGGGTGTGTTGTCCCACGAGATCGAGATCCTCAGGAATGTTGTGGTACACCACTGGGATGGTGAACCCGACCTCGGTATTTTGCGGCCCCACCACGACCAGCCACAGCAAGCTGACCACGGCCAGCGCCCCCAACTTCGCCTGCCAGTTGTGGTTCGGGCGTAGAGAGCCCGCCCACCCTGACGTACGGGCCGCAGGGGGATTCGACAGGCGCGGCGTCAACCAAGCGCGCAGTTTGAGAGGACCGGTTAGGGTGACCATCTCACCCCACTCGACCACGGTAATCTCCCCGCGCTCTTCGGAGACCACCACCGCCAGGGCATCGGAGCGCTCGGTGCTGCCGCCCGCGGCCCGGCGACGGGTCCCGTAGTACGAGGGCAGGGAGGACGTCTCTGACAGCGGCAGAATACAGCCGGCACGGTACACTCGGCCGGCGCGCAGGTACAGCGCGCCATCGTGCAGGGGCGTTGGCGGTGTAAACACGGTCTCCAACAGCTGCGGACTGACGCGTGCATCCACCACCACGCCTGGGTTGCGCAGCAGCGGTTCGAGCGGATCGCGCCGCTCAAATACCAGCAATGCCCCGCAGCGCTTTTCCCCTAGCGCGAAACAGGTGGCGGCAATCGTGGCGAGGACATCGGCGAGGTCTGTGAGCCGGCGGGCGCGGCGGAACACCTGCCGGAGGGAGGGGGTCGCGCGGTTGACCTGGACAAGGACTTGGCGAATCTCTGCCTGGAAGAGCACGATCACGAGAATAAGGGCCGCAGCCCACAGACCGCCCAGCACCCAGGTGGTCAGCAACAGCCCCATGGACTGCGCCAGGACATAGAGAACGCCCAAGATCGCTAACCCGGCACCGATCCGGGCCGCTTGCGTGCCACGGAATCGGATGGAAACCTGATAGACGAGAAATGTCATCAGGGCGATGTCAACGAGGGCACGCCAGCTGATTGTCCAGGCAAAGCGCCACGGCCAGAGCACGAAAGAGAAAAGCGCTTCCACAGTCTTACGTCCGCCAGCAGTCAGTAAGTGCGCTGGGGTCCTTGCGGTCGACCCTCTCTCCACGCTTACGCGCGGCCCACGCTTCGTTTGTTAGCACCAACCCTAATACGCGCCCATACCGGAGCCGCTTCTGTGATACCTCGACCGCTTCCAGGAGGACTCCCTCATCTCCTCCTGGCTTTCTCCCGCGCTCTTGCCACTCGTCACCCTTCCTGAACTTCATATGGTTTCCTACCTGTGACTATCACACATCCTGTGCTGCGCTACCCTTACCAGCAAATGCCGAGCCTACCTGTGAATCCGATCGTGTGGGAATCGCCACTCCCAGTACTGTATACCGCTCGAAACCGAGCATCTCTGCCTGCTTGGGCTCTCCCTCTGCTCTCACGCTGCTCCTGCCTGTTGTTTTGTGCTGCCGTCTCCGGCAGTAGCCATAGGTGAGGATTCGTGCTTTTCACTTACCCGCTCCAGGACCCATGCACGGGCAGCATCCTCGGTCGGAAACCAAGCGAGGGTTTTCTCCGAGAACCCCAGAATCAAGTCTCCATACTGTTCCCAGGCAGGAAAGCCCTGTGCCTCAGGCACAGACTGATAACCGGCCAGCACATGGCCGTCAGGGGAAACGAACTCCTGAGTCACGATCTTGCCCTGATCAAGAAACACCGACGGTCTTCCCTCTTTTCGCAATCATCGATGAGTACGCTCGGGTCTGTGAGATCGACGACTTCGCTACGCTCAAGCGCGTCGAACTCTGCGTCGCTGAGCACCGACCACGATATACGTACGTAGCGGAGATGCTCCGGCAGGACCTCAACCGCTTCCAGCAGAAATCCAATATCTCCTCCCGGTACGGTGTCGTGTTCTTCCCACTCAGCGATCTTTCTGAACTTCATACGCTTTCGTTGACGGCCCCCGATAATCTTGTGCTCTGCCGTGCGCACGCATCGCATTTTGCCCTCCTCAGGAAACAGAATAGCCACCACACGGCCGGAACATCAGACAGCTCGCTCCCCACGCTCCCCAGTGCGGATGCGCACGACCTCTTCCACCGGCCAGACAGAGATCTTGCCATCACCAATCCTGCCGGTGCGCGCGGCGGCTTGCAGCGTCCCGACGACCTCCTCCACCTGCTCGTCCGGGGCGAGCACTTTAAGCTTCACTTTGGGGAGTAAGTCCACTACATAGTCGGGGCCACGGTAGAGTTCACAGTGCCCTTTCTGCCTGCCACTCCCCCGCACGTGTGAGAGCGTCATTCCCGTCACACCAATGCGGACGAGCGCTTCTACAACGGTATTCAGTGTTGCCGGTCGAATAATAGCTTCAATTTTTTTCATACACGTGTTTCTTTAGCATCGAGAGCCATCCCTACTCACGAATGGGCATCTTCTCCGCTCTGTCCCTGTCTGAGCCATGCCAGCACGGCCTCGATATTCAGGGGCTTTGGCAGCACCGCGCTCGCGCCTTGCTGCACGAGGATCGCCTCATCGACGAGGGCAGCCGTGACGATCAGCATCGGTACAGTGCTCCCCTGCCAGCGTAACTCCGCGATCAATTCCACGCCGTTGCAGTCAGGCAAGTTAAAATCAGTAATGACAAAATCGAACTGCCCGCCGCGCTCGTCATAGCAGGCCAGAGCCGTCTCGCCGTCGGTGGCCGGTACCGCAGTATATCCCTCTAACTCCAGGCACGTGGCGAGTGCCATCAGACTGCCCGGATCATCCTCAGCGATCAGCACGACCTGAGGCTGTGTCGGCGATGTGCTCTTCATGGACCCCTCTCCTATCGTGCTCCCTCTTCCTGAGAGCACAGGTTTAGTTCAGCGCAAAGTGTCTGTGGCCAAACAGCGTCTGGACCACACGGATTATTGCCATCAGGCGACCCAGATCTGCGGGCCGCAGCAGGGAAAGGGACCGAGCAAACAGGTCTTTTGGGTGACCAGGAATCACGAGGACCGATGTGTGTTCTCTGGCGAGCACCTCACGGACGAACTCCATCCCTGTCTTCTCCAGGACGCTGGGACTGATCACCACCAGGTCCGGCGTGAGTTCCCTCAGCGAGCGCAGGGTCTCCCAGCGGTCAGATGCAGCGCCCACGAGCGTGTAACCGAGACTCTGCAAGGCCAGACTCATAGTAGGCCGAACGAGCGGATCATCTTCGACAAGCAACACCCGAGTTTTTTTCATCGTTGCACAATCCGGACTTGAGGTTTGGGCGCCGCCGACTCTCGTGTAGACGCTCCGTTTTGGGACACCTGCCAGGTGAGCAGTTGGATGCGCTGGTCACACGCTT
>JACQEL010000147.1 GCA_016200595.1 Deltaproteobacteria bacterium | reverse complement strand
TAATGATCCCACGGATAGGCAGACCGAGAAACAGCAGGAAGAGTCCCGTAGGGACGAGCGGCGTCGGCGGCTTTGCCGACAAGGTCCGCCAGTCGGGCCATCTTTTTGTGCCCCATGAGCCAAGAATGGGCAGTTTAACGCCTCGGTGGAAACCATTCTGCCAACTTCGTCAGCAGAGAAAAATCTCCTTCCACACGATACAGTCCCTCCTGGAACGCTTGGGCACCGTCTAATTCGCCGCGGGCAATACGGAGCCAGACAGTATCCGGAGTGTGCAGGGTCAGATCTGGCGCAGGGGCGGTACCCGCGAAGCTCTCACATTTGCCGCCGGCGACGCGGAGGTAATAATTTCCTGCCTCGGTGCCACTGACGCGAAACTGCAGAGTTGCTTGAGTATCGCCTGCCGCTTTACGATCAAACGTGAAGGGCATCCCCATGAGCAGAGGCTCAATGGTTTGCGGCAGACCGGGGGGAAACAACTTGAGATAAAGTGGCGGCAGCCAGAGAGAGGCTGGGATACCGACCACGAAAATGAGTAGGTTCGGGTACAATACCGTGAAACGCCAGTCGTACGGTGAATAGATGGCTAATCCTGCAGCGATCAAGAAGAGGAGTGCCCAGTACCCCGTCATCAGCTGATTGATGGCGGAGAATTCTGAGAGCTTCTGCTGCCAAGGCGGCGTCTGCCGTCGAGCAAAATAATAGGTAAAAGTCTCTCGCCCCAAGAGCAGCGGTATGAGAGCGACCAATCCCAACGTCACGAACAAGATGGTAGCCGAATAGTGTTGAAAGAGGAACAGCACGGAATCCATGCCCGCATAAACGCCCAGGGTTCCCAAGACAAACATCGCCAAGAGGCCAAAGTCGAATTGTTTCAGCTCTCGACAACGGTGGGCGAGCACGCTGTATCCGCTCATCAGCGTCAACCCCACGAGCAGCGCGAAGCGGACACCAGCCGGCGTGTACGCCGCTCGTTCGCAGAGCTGGAAGTACACAATGACGGCGACGAAGCTGCCGATATGCATGAAAAAAATTCGCGCGAGGCGACCACTCGAAGGCACCGGCTCTATAACGTCGGGAGAGGAGAGCGGCATGATGCGCACCTACAGATGTTTTCGGGGGAGAAAAAAGAGATGGCGCTGCGTTGCTCGTCAGCGCCAAGGACAAGCACTCGGCTACTGCAGCACGACCAGTTGGGCATGCACATGGGCCGGATGTAGCTGACATTTGATTTCGAATACGCCAACCTTGTCAGCGGTGAATTGCACCTCCTTCGTCTCGCCACGGTTCACCACTTCTTCGATCTTGAAGTCAGGAATGGCAAAGCCGTGTTGCGGCGGGTCGGCCTTGATATTGTTGATCACCTTAATTTTCACCGTGTCGCCCTTGTGGACTACCAGGACCGAAGGAACAAATACCTTCGTGCCTTCGTACTCGACATTGACCACGGTAAATTCATGAGGACTATCCGCACGCAGCATCCCTGGAGTGAAAGCGATAGCGCCAAGGGCTATCACACCAAGAGACACTCCGGTAAAAGTCCGCCATACTTGCCTCATTCTGATCCTCCTATCATCAAGATGTTCTCAATGAGCCACAACTCCTGGAGTTTTGCAAGCCAGTGAAACAAGTGTGGAAAATTCTTCAGCCATGATAGGGTTGACACTGGGAATCGCAAGCGGCGCGCGCTACGTTTAGCGCGATTTTCATTTGCATATAACCCATGTCCGTTCGTTCTGAGCGTAGCCGCGTCAGCGGCGAAGTCGAAGAACAGGCCAGGGAGCGGCCTTCGACTTCGCTGCGCGTAGCCTGTCCTGAGCTTGTCGAAGGGCTCAGGCCGAACGAGTTGTCATTTATTCCCCGGCGGTAGATCGGAAACCGGGCAGTTAGTTTGTCTCTAGCCCTCAGCCGTTCTTTGCAACAGGCACATCTGTTTTTAGCCCCCGTTGCTGACCGTTGCTGTTTACCTTGCTATGATGCTCTGCCATGCAACACCATAACCCTTTTTCCTTGGTCTCCGATTTTCAGCCACAAGGCGACCAACCCCAGGCGATCGACGAACTCATCGAAGGCCTGGACCAGGGGCTACAGCATCAAGTCCTGCTCGGGGTAACCGGCTCAGGCAAAACGTTCTCGATGGCGCATGTCATCGCCCGGGCGAACCGTCCGGCCTTGGTTATGGCTCCTAATAAAACGCTTGCCGCCCAACTCTACAATGAGTTCAAAGACCTCTTTCCTGACAATGCCGTACGCTACTTCGTCAGCTATTACGATTACTACCAGCCGGAAGCTTATGTGCCGCAGAGCGATACCTACATCGAGAAAGACGCGGCGATCAACGAAGAAATTGACAAAATGCGCCACTCCGCCACCAAGGCCCTGCTAGAGCGGCGTGACACGATTATCGTTGCTAGTGTGTCGTGTATCTATGGTCTCGGTTCACCGGAAACCTATTTCGACCTGATCCTATTCGTAGAGGAGAACTCTCAGGTCGAGCGTGACGCCTTGTTACGCAAGCTGGTGGACATCCAGTATCAGCGCAACGACTTCGATTTTCATCGCGGCACGTTCCGCGTGCGGGGCGATAGCGTCGAAGTCTTCCCCGCCTATGAAGAAAGCAAGGCGATTCGCTTAGAATTCTTTGGTGATACGGTCGAGACCATCGCTGAGATCGATCCACTCCGTGGGAAGGTGCTGCGCCGGCTTGACAAAATTGCTTTCTATCCGGCTAGCCATTATGTCACTACTTCTAACCGTCTGAAGCAGGCGGTGACCAGCATTCGCGCCGAATTGACTGAACGCCTGGCTGAACTCCAAGCGGAAAACAAGCTGCTTGAGGCCCAACGCCTGGAGCAACGCACCCTCTATGACTTGGCGTTGCTGGAAGAAATGGGCTTCTGTCCTGGCATCGAGAACTATTCCCGCCACCTGGACGGTCGGGCGCCGGGGGATC
>JACQEL010000146.1 GCA_016200595.1 Deltaproteobacteria bacterium | reverse complement strand
CGGCCTCGTGGAGACCCCGCGCATCAGCGAAAGCAGGAACCTTAGTGCGAAAATCTGTCAGGCCACAGAGATATAAACCGTCCCTGTGGACCGCTTCTGCATGGCCGGGGCGCGCTAACATCACCACTTCATAACCCGCTCGCGCTAGGTATGCGGCAATGACTGACCCAACCCCACCTGCTCCGAGAACGACAACACGCATATTTCCTCCTCTCCATACGGTCGGACGATTATTTCCCCTTCCACCGAATATTGTCAATCAAACCGGCATTCCTCCACATCCCGATAAATCTGCTTGGCGATCTGGCGACGGACCAAAAGCAGGCGGACGAGTTGACCTCAACGGCATAATGAAGGAGGGGCATGCCGTTTCCTATTCTCGCGGTTTTGGCGTAAAATATTTTTTCTCACCCCTGAGAAGGAGGACGAATCATGCGACGTGTGGGAAACGTGTTAGCCGTATTGCTTCTCAGCATCAGTCTGCCCTCGTCCTTGAGAGCGGCCGTCCTGGAGAATCCTACTGCCGGCTCGTTTCAGAGTGGCATAGGGCTGATTCGTGGCTGGGCGTGTGAGGCGAATCAGATTGATATCGTCCTCGACGACAGCATAACGCTTCAAGCTGCATACGGCACGAGTCGGGGAGATACGAAGACAGCCTGTGGTAATAATACGAACACTGGCTTTGGGTTAACCATGAATTGGAACCTCTTCAGTAGCGGTCTCCATACGGTCCGGGCCTTAGTCGATGGACAGCAGTTTGGCAGCGCCAGCTTTACCGTTACCAACCTCGGGCAGCAATTCCTTACCGGAGTCGCCAAAAATGCCGTGCTCGAAGATTTTCCGCAGCAGGGGAAAAGCACTCAACTGCAATGGCAGGAGAGCGCGCAAAACTTCGTCATCGCTGCCGTGTCCGATAATACACCCTTTGTCAGTATCGAGAACAACGTCAACGCTGGGACGACTCGTACAGTATTCACGGTGCCGGCCGGGCAGCGCTTGGTCATCACCGACATTATCATCGCAAATCCCACCGCGTCGGCTTCCTGTTGTGCTCAAATTCTCAGGGGTAATAATCTTGCGACCTCTTCCATCAGCGTCCCAGCCGGGTCCTCGTTTCAACACACTTTTGGAAGCGAGATCGAGTTTACAGCAGGAGATCAGGTCAGGGTGCAGAACGGCGCAGGTTCCGGGTCTTTTAACTTCTACCTGAGTGGCTTCCTCACCAATCCCTGAGCGTGCCTTTAGCCGCAGGCAGCGTTCCGCTTTGGCTTGACAAGGAGATGGGAACACGCTGTAGATTGGGCCATCAACTCCTCTTTGGAGAATAGCCTCAAGTCTCACATCCGAACGTATTCAATGCTGGCGATCCAGGCAGACACTGAAAACAGTAAGGAGTAAGGTATGCGCTACACCGTCATCCTCGAACCCGAAGAAGAAGGCGGCTTTCACGTCTGGTGTCCGGCTCTCAAAGGGTGCCACTCGCAAGGGGAAACCAAAGAGGAAGCGTTAGCGAACATTCATGAGGCGATCGCTGCCTATCTTGAGAGCCTACGAGGGGACAGATGTGGCAGAGCGGGTTGAATATACGCAGCACGCACATTTACGCATGACGCAAAGAAACATCAGCGAAGCGGAGGTTGAGGCAGTGCTGAGCAACCCGAGCTACTCGTACACTGACAAAGCTGGAAACCCAGTGCACGTCGGATACCCAGCGGGCCGCAGGATAAAAGTCGTTGTCGCCAAAGACTCAAACCCACCAAAAATTATCACCACAGCAGACTGAGACACAGAGGAACCCCCATGCGATACGAATATGACTCAGAGGCTGATGCGCTGTACATCTACTTACCTCCTGAAGATCGGCCTTATAGTTATGGCCGCGATCTCGACGCAGAACGCCGGATCGACTACGCCACCGATGGGGTGCCAGTCGGGATCGAGCTATTATGTGTGAGCCACGGGGTCAAATTGGACGATCTCCCCGTACGGGAAACAGTAAGGCAGATCCTGAGCAAACTGAAATTCCCTGCTTATGAGGAACTCCCCTTGAGGTAAGACCATTTATCACCTCCCGTGACTGTTGTGAAAATTGATGGAACTTTGATGGGGAATCCTGGGGAATGGCGGGGAATGAAGAGGAAAGGTCAACGCGTACTTTTGCCAGGCTTCCCGTGGGTTTGCCAGTACTCAGGCCGAGTTAGCAAAACCCGCGGGAAAGAAAACAGACCTCTTGCCTTTCTCTCCATCCATGATTTATAGGTGCAGGAAAACCGTAAGGGGAAAAACAAGGAGACTTAACTTATGAAGATTGAAGAAGCAATTAATCTCCTCTGGCAGTCCACACAACAAGGCGCACCGCCTCCGCCTGCTTTACAAAAGACCCTCACTTTTGCAGATGCCTATCGCGTGCAACTGGGAATTCTGGCTCGCTGGCAGGCACAGGGCGAAAAAATTGGCGGCTGGAAGATTGGCTTATCGGCCGACGGCGCGCGCAAGATGTTCGGTCTGCAGGCGCCCATTGCCGGTTATCTCTTGGCGAGCCGTCAATTTCCCAGCGGACATACCTTCACTCTTGCAGCACTGCGTAAGCCCATTATTGAATCCGAACTGTGCTTCACGCTAGGAAAGCGTCTTGCTGGACCTGGCGTGACACGAGAACAGGTGCTTCCAGCTCTCGCCGCCGTTGCGCCAGCGTTTGAGGTCGTCGATATGCGCACGGACATGGCGGCAGATATGCCGCTCGGGGTAGCTGATGATGTGGCGCAGTGGGGCTATGTCACCGGCACTGCAGTCTCCCCCTACCCGACCAGTCTAGACTTAGGCCAGGTCACGGCAGAAATGCGGCGGAACGGAGAAACCCTCGCTCAGGTGCGTGGGCAAGAGGTCATCGACAATCAACTCGACTCCATCGCCTGGCTCGCCAACCACCTGGCGGAATATGGCGTTGCACTAGAAGAAGGCCAACGCATCATGAGTGGGTCTTTCACTAGACCAACTCCGATCGCCAAAGGGGATCGCTGGGAAACCCACTTCTCGTCGGTAGGGACGGTCACAGCCGATTTTGTCTAGCTTTGTTTCCCGAACCTGTTCCAGCGTGAGTTTAGCCCTCACAATCAAGGCGCGGGGCTGGGCCTTATTGCTTCTCAGCATAGTGGGATTGTTAGTAGCAGTCCCACTTTCATTCAGCCAGCCAACTTCGGCATCCGTACTCGATCGCCTTCTGTCCCAGTACGAGTTCGCGGATGCAGATATTGGCTCGCTGCTGTTTGATCCGACCAACGGCTACATCCTTGAAGCCCATCGACCGGACGAACTACGAATTCCAGCTTCAACCAGCAAAGTCGTCACCTTGATTGCGGCTCTGCAAATCCTGGGAACGGATTACCGTTTCGCGACCTCGTTGCTCATCACTGGTGAGGTCAACGCCGGCACTCTGCACGGCGATATCTATCTACGCGGCGGCGGCGATCCAACTTTCACCACTGACGATTTGCGAGAGTTTGTCTCCGCCTTACGGCGAGTTGATATCAAGCGTATCACTGGACGTTTTGCCTTTGATGAAAGCTTCTTGCCCGCGACCCGTGAGATCAATGCCCAGCAGCCGATAGCGGTCTCTTACAACCCTGGGCTCAGTGGCTTGTCGATTAATTACAATCGCATTCTCCTACGTTGGAAGCATAAACCGAGAAGCCCGGCGTTTATTGCTTCTGTCGTGTCCCCGGCTGAGGGAGGCGCAGTGCCGCTCGAGGGGATGAGTATCGGCCCGCTCCCACGAGACCTTGATCACCACATCCCTTTTCTCCTCGATGGGACAACCATGGACCGTTGGCTCTTGTCCTCTACCCTACCCGCACAAGGACAGGTTGAGCTACCCCTCAAAGCTGCCCCTGGCCGTATCACCGCAATTCTTTTTCGCACCCTGTGCCGGCAACAGGGCATCGACCTTCCCATTCCTCAGTCCGCCACTGCCCCTGCTGGAGCCCGAGTGCTGTATATGCATCAAAGCGAGACGCTTCCTGGGATCGTTGCTGGGGTCCTCCGCTATAGTAACAACCTGTCAGCTGAGTTGATTGGCCAAGTCGCAATCCGCACGTTACGCGGTCATCCGCTACCGCTGCTCGAATCGGCTGCGGTGTTGACAGACTGGTACCGCCAAACTTTGCCACATACTGACTGGAACGGATTCTTCCGGGCTAATCATTCTGGCCTCAGCAACGCCACGCGCCACTCACCGCGGCAAATGGCTGATATTCTGCGGTATGGCTGGACTCTCCCGGTCGGCAAATCTACTTTTCCGCAATTGCTCCCGCCACCTCACTGGGAACGGGAAGACAATCACAGTGCTACGGTTGTCAGGGCGAAATCAGGCACCATGGATTACGCAGACGGCTTGATCGGCTTCTTGACTACCACCCAAGGCAGACAGCTCGGCTTCGTGATTCTGCTTACCGACTTCCCCAGACGCGCGGCGCTGGATGCGAATTTCGACGTGCGGGTGACTGAATCCTCACCGGCAGCGCGTGCTTGGACCGAACGCGCCAAAGCTTTAGAGCAGGCTTTGGTCACCGATTGGATCGCTCAATACTAACTCAAAGAAGACATCATCGCGGAACGCGGCTTGCGGCTGCCGAAGGGACGCTCGAGAACAAAGCCTCATCCGACGCGAGTACCTTTCTTACCGACTCCTCGGAGCAGAGAGAGTGAAGGGTGAGACCAGCTAGGGCCTGCCGGATGGCTTGCTCACGACGCTCAAGGATGAGCGAGACGGCGTCTTCCTTCGTCCCAGGCGGTTCCTCGATAGTCTCTATCGCATCGAGAATTTCGCTCACGGCCACACCTTCAGGCGGGCGCCCAAGAGCGAGGCCCTCAGGCTCTAACGAGCGCAAGAGAATACGGCGACGGACAAATTCGTCGATCAAGTCCTCCAGGTCTACTGGCGAGACTTCCAGCGTGGCGGCGAGTTCCGTGAGACGCCACAGTGGCTCTTGTGTCAGGTAACGGCGAGTGATCGTGGTGAGGAACAAAAACGCGAGTCGCACCCGAGAAAGAGGGTTACGGTCCCTCCGTCGTCTCCACCTCACCAGCAGGTGACCATTTTGATGTAGATAGGCGACTTCGCCGCCCACTAGCACGATTAACCATCCCACATAGACCCAGATCAAAAAAAGCAACAGGACGGCAAAACTCGAATAGATCACGGTATAGCGGGTAGAACTGGCCACAAATCTAGCGAATCCGAGACCCGCCACTTGCCAAAGGAGTCCAGCGGTCACCCCGGCGATCATCGCTGAGCGCAAAGGAACCCGCGTGTTCGGCAGGAACTTGTAGAGAAACGTGAAAACGATGCACAGGAAGAGCAAGGGCATCACGCGCGTCACCATAGTGATGACGAGACTGAGAGATCCGTAACTCAGCAGGTACTGCACGAGCCAGGAACTCTGGGCCGAAGCGGTCAGAGCAAAGGCCGAGAAGACTAACACCGGGCCAACGAGGACCACGCTCAGATAGTCACTAAATTTGCGGGCCAAGGGACGCGGATACCGCAGCCGCCAGATGTGATTCAAAGCATCCTCAATTTGTCCAATGAGCGAGATAACCGTGAAGAAGAGGCCTGCCACTCCCACGGCTCCCAACAGGCCAACGCGCAAGTTGCTGACAAATCCGAGCATGTACCAGGCCAGGTCTGCCCCTTTGGACCCTAACGGCTCTAGGGCTTGCGTCAAGAGCGGTTCAATTTGGTTGTGCACTCCAAAAGCTTTTAGTACGGAAAAGGTCACGGCTAGCAACGGCACCAGGGATAGGAGGGTAGAATAGACCAGGCTCATAGCCCGGAGATTGAGCAGGTTTGCCTGGAACTCCTCCACCACCACTATCGCCAAACGCAGGCAACGGACCTGGAAACGGGACCAGAGAGTGAGAGTGGCAAGATCTGTGGTCCACAACTCACGGTGAAAAAATTGGGCAGACCAAGGCGAAAAACTCACCGGCTCACCCTCCTCCTATCCTGGCACGTGTTGTAGAGCACTGTCTTCTCATCCCGATAAGAGTATTGGGAGGTTGGCTCATGTTTAGCATTTGTGCTCTTCCCCTTTGGAGTGCGGGAGCCACGCTCCCGCTTTTAACAGGCGAAGCCATGCTTCGCCCTTCCTGAGCCTCCAGCACGGCTAGAGGCAATAAAAGCGCAAGCACGGCTTGCGCCCTCCAAAAACGAGGCCTAGCCCACAGATCCCGTACATGAGCCGGGAAGTTATGCTGGTCTCCTCCGCATTTGGCCTTCCCCGCCACGTAATTTGAAATTGTCCCAGGTAACGATTGTCTCTGGAGTAAAAACAATCCAGCGTCGCGTCGAGCCACTCGCGGTTGCAGTAAAAGGCTGGGGGTCAGCCACCGGCGGCTTGCCGTGACCACCGTTGTACTGCTTTCCCATTTGTACACCAACTTCCACCAGATGCGGGTCAGCTTGTTCGGCGGCCGCATTCTCCAGCACGCGCCCCTGCCCTAGCAGCATAATGCCCTGCAATTCAGGAAATTTTTCGTTACGATCTACCAAGACCGTGCAACTCGGATTCTGCCGCAGGTTGATCACCTTCTGCCCGCGCGCATACGTGTAGATCTTTCCCCCTGCCCAAGCGAACCACATCGGTGTCAAGTTAATGCGGCGCCCCGGCCCGACGGTGGCAATCCGCATATTCCATTCGGATAGCAGAATCTTGTCAATTTGCTCAGGATCCAAAGCCAATTCTTTGGCAATCGCCATAGCGACCTCCGATTTTCCTCACTTGCGAATGACCCCCACCGCTACTCAGCGACAGTAGAGGTCTCGTGGGCAGACTCTACGAGAGAAAGCCCTTGAGAGTCAAGAGAAACTCTCGCTCCTTTGACAAGGTTGCCTCTTTCGCGGGATAATGTCGCATCTTGGGCAAGGAGCATGGAAGACCGAGCATGACTTTTGATGAGATCCTGGAGCAGGCTTGCGCCCTCCTTCAGCGCGAGGGCCGGATATCATACCGGGCGCTGAAGCGACGGTTGGCACTGGGTGATGAAGACCTGGAGGACCTCAAGGCCGAACTCATCGACGCCAAACGTCTGGCAAGTGACGAAGAAGGAAAGGTACTGGTCTGGCTCGGTGATGCTGCAGTTGTCAGTAGTCAGTTGCCAGTTGCCAGTACCCAACCCCCAGCCCCTAGCACCCAGCACCCAGACTTCGGACCTCGGACCTCGGACCTCGGACTATCTTCAGGCGAACGCCGACAGCTCACGGTGATGTTCTGTGATTTGGTGGGCTCCACGCCTCTGGCAGAGCGACTTGACCCCGAAGACCTCCGCGAAGTAGTCCGGGCCTATCAAGAGACCTGCACCGCAGTCATCCATCGCTTTGACGGATATATCGCGCGCTATGTAGGCGACGCGCTGTTGGTGTACTTCGGGTATCCGGCAGCACACGAAGACGATGCTCAGAGAGCAGTGCGCGCAGGACTAGGTATTGTGGCTGGGCTCCCACAACTGAACGCACGCTTGCACTCCACCCCAGGGACACAGCTCCAGCCTGGCCTTTCCACTGATCATGTACCGCTACAGGTACGCATCGGGATACACACTGGTTTGGTCGTCGTTGGCGAGCTCGGAGGGAGAGACTACCGCGAAGCTATGGCGTTGGGCGAGACACCCAACATCGCCGCACGGCTGCAGGGGCTCGCCGAGCCCGATACCGTGGTCATCAGCGCAGCCACCGCTCGACTGGTCGAGGGATTATTTGCTTGTCGCACTCTTGGCCCACAAATACTGAAGGGAGTTTCGACACCGATCGAGGTGTATCAGGTCCTGAACGAGAGTGGTATCCACAGCCGCTTTGAGGTCGCCGTGAGCAGCGGCTTAACCCCACTGGTTGGCAGGGAACAAGAGGTAGAGCTGCTGCTAGAGCACTGGGAGCGCGCCAAGGAGGGGACTGGGCAAATAGTAATGCTGATCGGGGAGCCAGGAATTGGCAAATCGCGGCTGCTGCAAGTGCTCAAAGAGCGCGTATACAGCGAGGCTGCGACACAGTTGGAGTGCCGCTGTTCGCCTTACTATCAGAACAGCGCTCTGTATCCAGTGATTGATCTGTTGCAGCGGGTGCTGGAGTTCACACGGAAAGATTCCCCTGAGGAGAAACTACGCAAGCTGGAACGGTGGGTGGAGGTAGAGGCAATTCATGACTTGTCCCTGCGCTCGGAGGTAATGCCCTTGCTTGCCTCTCTGCTCTCTTTGCCGCTGTCCGAACGTTACCCTCCGCCCATGCTCACGCCGCAAAAGCAGAAAGAAAGGACCTTACAAGCCATACTAACCTGGCTCATGAAAACAGCCGAGCGGCAGCCACTATGTTTGGCGGTAGAGGACCTCCACTGGGCCGATCCTTCAACCCTGGAACTGCTCGGCCTCCTGATTGAACAAGCCCCTACAGCCTGCCTGTTCCTCGCGTTGACCTTTCGCCCAGAGTTTACGCCGCCCTGGGCCATGAGCTCTCACGTAACCCAACTCACACTCAGCCGTTTAGCCCGCACCCAGACCGAGCGCATGGTCGAGCGAGTGGTTGGCGACAAAGCTTTGCCCTCTGAGCTTCTCCAACAGATAGTGAACAAGACTGATGGAGTGCCCCTGTTCGTCGAAGAGTTGACTAAAACGGTCATCGAGTCCATAGAGTCTGTAGGGTCCGTAGGGTCTGGAGAGTCTATAAAGGCCGTAGGTGTATCTAGCCGTGCAGCTCTACCTCTGGCGATTCCCGCCACGCTACACGATTCGCTGATGGCGCGGCTCGATCGGCTGGGAACGGCCAAAGAGGTGGCGCAGCTAGGAGCTACCTTGGGGCGAGAATTCTCCTATGAGCTGATCCAGGCGGTCTCACCAAGAGACGAGGCCGCTTTGCAGCAGGCATTAGGGAAGCTGGTCGAAGCCGAAGTGCTTTACCAAAGCGGTCTTCTCCCGCAGACTCGCTACCTCTTCAAACATGCCCTCATTCAGGATGCGGCCTATCAGTCGCTGCTCAAGAGCATACGTCAGCAGTATCACCGGCAGATTGCGCAGGTGCTAGAGGAGCAGTTTGCCGAGACCAAAGATAACCAACCGGAGTTGCTAGCCCATCACTACACCGAGGCGGGTCTGAAGGAGCAGGCTATTGACTACTGGCAACGGGCGGGACAGAAAGCGAGCCAACGCTCGGCTCATGTAGAAGCCGTCAGCAACCTGAGTAGGGGACTGGAATTGCTGAAGACCTTGCCGGAGACTGTCGAGCGTGCCCAACAAGAACTCCCTCTGCAGCTCGCTCTCGGTAGTGTGTTGAGCGTCTCCAAAGGCTATGGAGCCTCGGAAGTGGAACCCCCTTATACTCGAGCGCGAGAGCTGTGCCGACAGGTGGGCGAGACTCCTCAGCTCGTCTCCGTATTGTGGGGCCTTGCCGCCTTTTACGGTATGAAGGGAGATTCCCAGACTGCGACAGAGCTGGCGGAGCAGCTCATGCGCCTGGCCCGGAGCCTCCAAGATCCGGCTGCCCTCCTGATAGCCCACCGGCTGCGGGGTGTGCACTTGTTTTACTTAGGAGAGTCGACCCTGGCCCGAGCACACGTGGAGCAAGGGATTGCCCTCTACGACCGCCAACACCATCACGCCCTGGCCTTCCTCTACGGGGGATATGACCCCGGGGTGATTTGCCTGGGCTATGCGGCTGGGACTCTGTGGCATCTCGGCTACCCAGATCAAGCCCTGAAGAGAGTCCACGAAGCGTTCACCTTAGCTCAGGAGCTATCCCACCCCAATAGCTTAGTTTATGCCTTGGGCTGGGCTGCCATAGTCCATCGGTACCGCCGGGAGGGGCAGGCTGCCCAAAAGTGGGCAGAGGCAGTAATTGCACTTAGTACTGAGCGAGGGTTTCCATACTTCTTGGCGGAAGGGACTATCTGGCGGGGCTCGGCATTGGCAGAGCAGGGACAGAGGGAGGAGGGGATTGCACAGATACGCCAGGGCTTGGCAGCCTACCAGGCTACAGGATCCTTGCAACGGCCAGAGTTTTTTGCCCTATTAGCTGAGGCGTATGGAGAATCAGGACAGATTGAGGAGGGACTGGGCATATTGGTCGAGACACTAGCAGTGATACACAAACGTGGGGAGCGTTATTTCTACGCGGCAGAGCTGTATCGGCTAAAAGGGCAGCTGATGTTACAGCAGTTCAAAGTTCAAAGTTCAAGGTTCAACGTTACCGACCCCCGACCCCTGGCCCCCGACCCCCAAGCCGAAGCGTGTTTTCACAAGGCAATCGAGATTGCCCGCCAACAGCAAGCGAAGTCCCTGGAACTGCGGGCGGTAATGAGCTTGAGCCGGCTGTGGCACCAACAGGGCAGGAAAGAAGAAGCCCGACAGATGCTGGCGGAGATCTATGGCTGGTTTACCGAAGGGTTTGATACGGTGGACCTAAAAGAGGCAAAAGCGCTACTGGATGAATTATCGTGATGAGCAGCATCATCCCATTTTGCATTCTCAGTGACATTATCCTAACCGAGGAATGTTACCTTGAGCCTTTCGGCTATGCTCAGAATAAACTCCGTGAAGGGTCTCATGTTTTCCTGAGATTCTTCGCCTACGGCTCAGAATGACATTCCTGAGATGCAGACATTGTGAGTGAGTAATCAATATCACTGCCACGGACTACTCGCTCTTCTCCGCCCGCAGTGGCAGGGCCAGTGGCCGAGTGAGCGATCCAATCGCACCGCGGAGTTTCATCCGAGCGGTGATAGCGGAGCCGGCAACGATCGTCAGGCAAGCGATGGCTTTGCTTCTGCACGCACTCATGGTAAAGCAAGGCTACAAAGGGGGGATAGCTTATGTCCGCAACTACGGTGGCGTTGCCATTTAATCTCCAAGCGTGGATCGATCAGTATCTTCCCAAGTCACTCGGAGCTATCGGCAACAAAGAAGTCTTCAAGGGCTCAGATTTTATCTTTCAAATCATCAAGGGTCCCAACGCCCGCAACGATTTTCACATCGACCCGTGGGATGAGATCTTTTATCAGATCAAAGGGCACATTT
>JACQEL010000132.1 GCA_016200595.1 Deltaproteobacteria bacterium | reverse complement strand
CCTTAATGCGAAGGAGTCGGACCAGCAACGCTTTTACCAACAAGTGATGGTGTCTATTCAAGGACGCGGTTGGGATCGCACAGGTGTTGATCGTCTCCAGGTCTGGCCCCTGGCTGACGTGCTGAGCATGCTTGTGGCCGACATTAGCCGTTACAAGAAAGACGGCTCTGTGCTAGAGCAAGGGCGCTATTGCTACGTTGTACGCAAGGACGCCGGCGGCTGGAAAATTCTTGCTCTAACTGAAGTAAAGCCACCATTTTCGGGACCGGGCGGGCAGTAGCAGCACCCTATATTAGGATCGACAAAACGGTGCACTAAACCGGAATGCACGACATGAGGACACGGTTCGTAGCTGCGTGGGTAGGGGCGAAGCATTTGCGTGTCAGGCTCCCCACGGCGTGGGTCTATACCGGGCAAATGCTTCGCCCCTACGGTGGACAGGCGCTAGGGTCGTGTGGACCAATCTCTTGCCTCCTGGTTTAGTGCACCCTACAAACTTAAAAAAGGAGGTCCCTCCTCATGCTTCCCGTCGGTTATCTCCCCTGTACTCAAGATCCTCCCTCCGGGGCGAACATGACCCGTGTCATTGATGAAATCATGGCCGAGGCGCAGGCGGCTGAAACCTATGGTTGGGATGGATGCTTCATTTGGGCATGAAAACCCAGCGTATCAAGATCGGCACTTGTGTCTTGCTTCTGCCGCTGCACCATCCCGTCCATGTGGCTGAGGACTGTGCGGTGATTGACCTGGCGACCAAGGGTCGCCTGATTCTCAGCGTTGGCGTTGGCTATCAGCCACACGACTTCGCTGCCTTCGAGGTGCCAAGTACTGAACGCGCCACTCGCACCGAAGAGGCCCTAGAGGTCATACGCCACTGTTGGAGCGGCGAGCGGTTCTCCTACTCGGGCAAACACTTTCACTACCAAGACACGCTTATTACCCCGCGCCCTCTTCAGCAACCTGGCCCGCCGGTGTGGATGGCATCGTGGACTCCGCCTGGATTACGTCGTGCCGCGAAAACGGCTGACGGCTGGATTGCTGATCCGGTGCAGTCCCTGCCTGTCATTAAAGAGTATGCGACCCGCTATCGGACTGCGGCGCAAAAGGCCGGGCGCAAACCGTACATCTGTCTCATGCGTGACGCAGTGCTCGCCGGCAGCCTGACAGAAGCCGAGACCGAGAGCGGACCGACGATGTATACGCATCGCTTCTACTTCCAGTACGGCGCGTACGTGCCAGATGAGTATTTGAAGGATGTCAAACGGCCTGAAGATCTCACCTTTGCTAAGACCGCCAAGGATCGGTTGATTGTGGGTTCCCCTGATGACTGCCTGCAGCAACTCAAGCACTGGCAAGCAGAAGTCCAACCTGATTACTTAATCCTGCGCTTCCGCCAGCCGGGCGGACCTTCGCATCAGCAGACCCTGGAAGCGATCCGCCTGTTTGGCGAGAAGGTCATTCCGAAGTTGTAAGATAGTTGTCAGTTGTCAGTTGTTAGTTGTCAGTTCAAAGACTTAGCACTCAGGACTGATTAGCCATGGAAAGCCCTTTAACTCGGCAACTCGCCTCGTGAGGATCGGTATGGATTTCGGTTTTGTGTTCTTTGGCGATGTGCATGTCTACCCGGATGTGAGGCTGGCCGAAAAGCGCGGCTTCACCCATGCCTGGCTCTATGATTCGCAAATGCTGACCAGCGACGTCTATGCAGCGCTCGCGCTTTGTGCAGCCAACACCAAGAAGATCTTTCTTGGTCCTGGGGTGACGAACCCGGCCTCGCGCATTGCTCCGCTCACTGCCTGCGCGATCGCCTCGATCAATGCACTGGCGCCAGGTCGAGTAATCCTCGGAATCGGTACCGGCAACACCGCCCGGCGAACCTTGGGCATGCCGGCCGCGCGTCTTTCCGTGCTGCGCGAACATATCGAAGTGTGCCGTGGCCTTCTGGCTGGAAAAACGACCGCTTATCAAGAAGGAGACCGACGCCGCATGATTCGCTTCCTCAATCCGAAAAGCGGCGCGATTAACCTGCAGAAAAAGATCCCGATTTATGTGGCGGCCAGTGGAGCGAAGAGTCTGGAATTGGCTGGCGAAATTGCCGATGGCGTTATCCTGTTCGGGGCAGTCAGTCCAAGCCTGATCGAGTTTTCCCTGAATCACGTTCGTACTGGTGCCGAGCGGGCCGGCCGGGATCCCAGAAAGATTTACACCTTAGCAATGACCACTTTTCACCTCACTAAGCCCGGTGAGAAGCTGGAGACCCCGAGAGTGCGGAAGGCAGTTGGTCCCTTTGTGACGTCGTCGAGTAATCTCTTCGCCTTTGCCTGTCTCAATCCTGAGGATCTTCCCGCCGATCTACGGGATGACATCATGGCCTTCAAGTATGCCTACCGGGTGTCAGACGAACCGATCGAGACGCGGCACTTGAAGATGTACAGCGACTATCTGCAAGGCTTCAAGAAAGAGCATGAACCGTTAGTGAGCGAGAAAATGATCCGCGCGACCACTCTGACGGGTACGCGTGACGAAGTCATTGACGCGATCCACAGCATGAAAAAGGCTGGCATCAATCAGGTGGCGATCCAGCCGGTGACTGATCCACGCGGCACGATTGAGACATTCGCCAAGGAGATCATGCGGCGGGTGCAGTAACCTGTCCAGGAATTTTCGTGAGATTCTCGTCCCCTGACGGCTCAAGCTGACATCCTAGAGATGCTCATATTGGCAAGCGAGAGAGTGTTAGAAACTCCAGCGCAACTCGGTGAAGGCGGTGGAATTCTCTCGCAGATTGTCGAAAAAGGAGGGGTGGGGCCCGCGAAAGACATCAGCCCCGACCGTTACCTTCCAGTGGTCGGTGAGGGCGTAGCTCAGCTTGGGGCGCAGGACGTAACCCCCGCGGGTAAATGTGCAGACTCCCACCACTTCTCCCTCGAGGGTCTCGTTGAACCATTTGTGATGAATGCGCAGGGAGAGGCCGTGTTGAACCCGGTCGAGTTGATTGGTCTGCACAGCCTGCTGGATAGCGACAGCCTGCGGCACAGGGTCCTGGATACTGAACGGACTGTGAAAATTGACCACCGCCCGGAAGATGTATTGGAGATTCACATTGAGGTAGGTGAAGAAGGTACGGTCCCCACCCACGACGAGAAAGAAGAAGGGGTTCTTCACCGCGGGGTCATTGCCCCGAGAATCGGTTGTGAAGGTGTAGGCCGCTTCTCCGCGTAATCCGTAGCGGCCAAGAGTGGTTGCGGCATCGGTGCCGAGCACGCGAATCCGGTGGTTGCGCAGCAGGAGGTCCACCCCTGTAGGGCTGATGTGCTCGATCCCGAGGTCCGGAAAGATATCGAAACCATCGAAGTAAGACACAG
>JACQEL010000131.1 GCA_016200595.1 Deltaproteobacteria bacterium | reverse complement strand
GCACGGGACAAGCGGATCGATGCCCAGTTCTGGAAGATCTATCGAGGCTTCGAAGCCCATGGAGATGTCGATCTGGCCGACTGTCAATGTCGAATCGTAGCGAAGAAAGAACAAGAGCAGCCAAAGACCTCAGGATAAAATCTTAGTCACCCAGATACCGTGAGCTGACCATTCCCTAGGGTGTGTGCTCCTAGGGCTTTCTCGGTCCCAGGCTCCGCCTAGGACCGAGGGGTCAACTTTGGTGCTTGACGAAGTACTAGGGGCGGGTAGATCTCTTTTCCCTGGCTCTGCACCGTTACCACAGTTCGCGCACTGGCAACACGAAGCCCGGCAAGGTGGGAGCGCCGTTGAGTGTGGCGGGATTGTCGAGCACTTCGATCGGCTGGGCTGGGCGGTAGACGTACACTCGCTTGTCGGTAGGATCAATCAACCAACCGATGTGCGCACCGTTGTCGATGTACTCCTGCATCTTATCCTGTAAATCTGCTAGGCGGTCTGTGGGGGAGCGGAGTTCCACGACGAAATCAGGACAGATTGGCGCGAATCCCATTCGCTGCGCTTTGGTCAGTGCGTTCCATCGCTCTTGTCTTATCCAGGAGGCATCTGGCGAGCGGATGGCGCCGTTCGGTAGGGTGAACCCAGCCGATGAATCGAAAGCCAGACCCGTGCCGTCAGCTTCGGCCCAAGTTCCGAAACGAACAGCAAGCCGACTATTGCGTAGTCCCGTCTCTGACCCTGCTGGAGCCATAATCACTAACTCCTGTTGGGCAGTGAGTTCAAAACGGCGCTCACGGTTCTCCTGACACAAAAGCGCAAACTGCTCTTTGGTCAGCCGAGTCCGTTGCACGTTGAGCTTCACGGCAGTCCCGAATTCCACAGTTCCTGAGAGCTGAGGCATAAGTGCTCCTTCAGATTCTTCGCTGCGCGCGCGGAGTGACAAGCAACAGGCTCGTCATTCTTAGCAAACACCCCTTATCAAGCCCACAGCTTCGTGCCCGGCACCCACAGGGCATGAAAGCCGACGGGCACGCGCTGCGGCAGTTGGACACGCGCGACCGGCTCTGCCGCAAAATTCTTGGCGTCAAGAACAAGCACTTCTGAGGTGTTGGTATTCGCATCAGCGACAAAGGTAACGACATAACCGTCATCTTCATCCTTCGTGGTGAGACGCGGCGCGAAGGGGGCTTCGCTGCCGATGCGCCCTGGCCCGAAGAGATACTCCTCCGAGGTGCCCTTCTCGATATCGTATTTCACCAGACCGTTGAACTTCGGCACATAGGCGTTGTAAGCGTAGCGTGACTTCCGTCCCAGGCGCTGCCGATTCATGGTCGGCCACTCGGTTTTCGCCTCATCGAGTTGTTCTTCCTTGACGGCACCGGTCTCGAGGTTAAACCGCCAGCGCCACAGTTGGGCTTCGAGCCGCAGGAAAGCTTGCATGCGCGCGAGTTCGCCCTCACCGGCGGCACTGCGTGGACGAGCCTCCACGACCCGGCAGGCATCCATGATAATCTCGTCGCCCTCTTCCCACGAATTGACCACGTGGTAGATGAAGCAAGGGGTGGCCTCGAACCATTTGACACTGTCAGTGCTCCCATAGCGTGGCAGGACGGCAAAGCGACTGGGAAGCTCGGGGTAATAAGTGACCTTGTGAATGTGCTTGGGCAACAACTGCGGGTCCCAGAACAAGGGCAAATCCATCAGGATAGAGTAGTGCTCGGTGATCGCCATATCGTGCGGCAACCGCGGTCCAGGCAGATCGATCACCGAGTGGTGGACCAACTCACCCTTGGCCGAGACGACATTGTAGGTCATGAACGGCGGTTTTGTCGCGTAGTCAAAAAACAACAATTCACCGGTCTGCTCATCGACTTTGGCATGCGCCGACACAGTCCGTTTAAGTGCGCCGCTAAAATTCTCGACCCCGCAGGTTTCAAGCGTACGAGCGTCCAGTTTGTAGGGCAGGCCACATTGGTACCACAGCGCCAAGGCAGAGCCGTTATGAAAAACCAGATCCGTGTTCGCGGTGTCCTTCAGCCAACCGTCAGAGCCACTGCCCGTGGGGACTGAGGGATCTGGTCGATCCATGAGCCCTGGCCACAGAGCGTGTCCAGCCTCCTGCTCGGCGGTGAACCCAGCAGTGCGAAGCCAACGGTTGCGGTAGGTCGCCTTGCCATTGTGGAAGGCAACAGCGTGGACCATACCGTCACCGTCGAACCAGTGATAGCGACCACGGGGTTCGAGGGTCGGGTTGGGACCGTTGCGCAAGTACACCCCCTCCAGGTCTTTGGGAATTTCCCCAATTACCGGTAGATCCTCAGCAGTAATTTCTCGACTGACAGGAGCGAACAGTCCGGTCAAAAACGGATTGCTGTCAGGGGTAAGGCGCAAGGGAATCTCTCTTTCTATTGTCACCATAGGGCTGCTCCTCTACTCAGTGAAGAGTGTTCACTATAGACATAGCAATCTGGGTATGCCTAGACCGGGGTGAGCCTCTCCTTTACACCGCAGAAGTAATCAGCGAGATAGTAGGGTCGGTCCCGTTTTTTCTCAACAGGGAGAGAAGATGCAGAAGCTGTTCCTCTACGGAGTTATTTTGTGTGTCCTGCCTGCTGTTACTCTTAATAGTATAGCGCTGGCACAGGGGACAATTCCCGATACTCTCTTTGACTCTGGGGAGTCAGATTTGCAGAGCATAGCTCTTATGACTCTTGAGGGTGGCGCGCAGAACCGGCGCGTGGA
Organism: Deltaproteobacteria bacterium; assembly: GCA_016200595.1. Taxonomy (GTDB): domain Bacteria; phylum Desulfobacterota; class Binatia; order Bin18; family Bin18; genus JACQEL01. The sequence goes on along the minus strand of JACQEL010000131.1, from coordinate 1,272 downwards.
GGCCGTTATAGAACAAGACTCCGCTAGTGGTTTTCCCGTCATCCTCGTGCATGGCTGGTGCGGGTCCCCAGAGAGTTTTGGCATGCTGGGGCAATTTCTTCTTGAAGATTTACAGCTCGCAAAAGTCGGGAACTTTACTTACACTGGTTCGGCAAGCGGCATCCCGGAACCTGTTCGGAGTAACCTGAAACGCCTTGCCGGACAATTGGCGCGTTACATCAACGACCAGATAGCCGACCTCGGAGTGAGTCAAGTCGACGTCGTCGCCCACAGTATGGGAGGCTTGCTCGCCCGTGCCTGGATGGCCGGACTGACCAGCGTGCCTTACTCCAATCAAATTAGGCGCCTGGTGATTGCTGGAACTCCGAATCTCGGTGTCGGGAAAACCGGCACCCCCCCCGGTTGTAGCGAAGATAATGCCGCAGTGGTAGCAGCGCAAAATAGGCAGATGCTCTATGGCAGCCTCTTTCTCAAGAGGTTGAATAAACAGTGGCAGAAAAAAGTAGGGAAGACTATTTCCCCTCCGGATATCTTGACAATCGTAGGGTGTGGTCTCGCTCAGCCTGGAGCAGCCTGCCTGAGCGATGCTGTCGTTGATGAAGCCAGTGCGACCCTCCCGGTCGAATCGCCAGACTATCTTGTGCGCTATGTCAATCGGATTCATGCGGCTTTCCTAGGGGTCAGTTCTATTTCTCTCGTGGACATAGAGAACAGAGGGCATGAGACATACCAGCTCGTCAAGCAGTTCCTGGAGACTGGAACAGCCGATTCTTTCTACGACCCTCTCCTGATCAGGGGAATAGTCGTTGCCCCTCTTGTGGAAGATTCACAGCCTCCGCCGCCTTTTACCCAAACGCAGGGTGTTGATTTTGGTAAGTTCTCTCCCCAAATGAGGAGCCGAGGCTTCCCCCACTGTACGGACCTCTCACAAACATCGCCATTTATCAAACACAAGCCTTCTGATGATATCACAGGATGGTGGACACTGACGGACGTCCTCCCGGGGTGTTGGCAAGTCCGGGTCAACAGCAAAAAGTATCGCTCGGCAGAGTCGCTGGTCAATGTGACGGTGGGGAGACCGACCCTTATGTCTCCTGTAGTCGTGATCGAAAAGTAACGCTTGCTCAGGCAACTCGCTCAACCCTAGACCATCAAGAGAAACGTCTAGTTTTCACAGGACGTTCCTCACTATGAAGATAGCGAAGAGAGAGTCAGGTCTTGCAGTAATATATGGCGAGGAACGGTGAAGGCTAAGGCAAAAAGGCTTTGATG
>JACQEL010000130.1 GCA_016200595.1 Deltaproteobacteria bacterium | reverse complement strand
CGCAGAATTTACCCCGTCGCTCACACACCCGGGCTCTTCGGGCGGTCAGAAGACCTGCCCTTCATCTTTCTCTGCAGGAAAGAGAGGAACCGGAGATTCGAGCGGAGGAGAAGCACGCAACCGTTGCGCTTGCGGCGTCGCAGCCGGTTTAGCCGTGACTTTTCCACCAGAGGGTGTGAACAGGATGTGAGCATCCTGTAGCTCGATCAGCGGCGAACGAGAATCAGACAGGCGCGTTACCGTCACCTTACCAGCTACAGTGACCTCTGATCCCAGCTGGACTGCGGCAGGTTCTGTGGTAACAACCTTTACCGTATTGCCAACGTCGTCCGTCAGCTTGAAAGTAGCATCCCCCACCTCAGCCACCTTACCCCTGACCCGCACATGCTGGCCGTCAAAAAGCGCCGGCTGTTTACGAACCTCCGCGAGAGTCGTGTAGAAGGAACCGGACAAACCTTGCAGAGAACTGGGTCCTGGCTCTCTCTCCTTTGCTGCCCCCGCCGGGAACGGGGTAGGAGGAGGTCCTGGCAGGTTAGCAGGGCTTATACAAGCAGCGAAAGAGAGGACAATGAGTAGTGCGATCCCTCTAATACACACGCAGCGCACGATAACAACCAAGGATCGCCAAGAAGCGGCGGCGCATGGCCTTCGCCTCGCTTATTACATTCCCTTGCCGTTGCCCTGTCCCGCGGCCAATCCTAGCGCATCCGGTCAACAACTCCCGGCCTCCAGCAAACTGTTCAACGCCTCATCCATCTCACGCGCCTTGCGATTAAATTCTACGTGGACGCGAATGCGAGCAAGCAGGTCCCGAACTCTGACTGGTTTCAGGATGAACTCACTTACCCCTAACCGCATGGCTGCGAGCCGTGTATCCAAATCATCCCTGGCCGTCAAGAGGATGATAGGAATGGAGCCAGCGGCCAGCATTCTTTTCAGGGCCGCACAGATCTCGAAGCTATCCATTCCAGGTCTCATAACGTCGAGCACGATGACATCGACTGCTACTTCATTGACCCGCTCTAGACACTGCTGCCCATCGTACGCCGGTAACGCCACCATACCTGCCTTGGCCAACAAACCGGTCAGAAGGTCCATTGTGTCAAAATCATCATCCACCACTAAAACTGTCGGAGGAGGCTCAGTCTTAAATGTCCGCGTGACATGAATCCAACTATCGAGCAAAAACTGTGCTGATCTCTAAAGACACAGAACCGATAAAATTATGCTGAATTTATCAAGAATTTTAGGCGTGTTGGTCTCCCTCCTGTAGGCATTTCCCTACATTGGTGTAGAGTTTTCCCGACAAGTATATGCTTGTCAGAAGGGCGCAGACACACGCTGAAGGAAGAAAACTTTCTCCCTTTCCCTTGCCTGAGCCTGCATGAGGCAGGTCAAGCCGCACTGCGGAGCGGCCGCCGACCGGACACTACGGCTCGCCAGCGGTTCTTGCGCGACACCGTCGGAGGACACTGGTGCCAGCGCAAAAGTCCCTGGCGAATGTACGCTGAGTCCAACCCCAGCACCGCACAAATATTGATAAAAGAAAATGGCCATTGCTGATCTTCACTAAAAAGCCACTCCTCGGCCTCTCTGCCGAGCCGTTTGGCCTGCTGTCCTCCTGAGACGAACTGTTCTCGAAAACACCGCACTGCATCTTCGAGGACGGCATACATGAGGGCGGCCTCTCCACGTAATGAGCACAGACTAGCTGGAGGATTAAAAAAAAGTTCCGGAACCACGGCTCCCGAGTCAAAAAAGAAAAGGGGGCGGGTAAAAAGTTGCACGGATTTAGGTTGACAAGTGATGCCCAGTCTTGCATGCATAGAGTCTTCTCCCAATGGAGGAAGAAAGCAGCAATGGACATGCCAGGACCGGGAAGCGAACGAGAATGCGAGATTTACAGGCAATTCTTGGCGGCACACAAAGAAGCTGTGGACGTTTCCCCTACACCGTAAAGCTCTTTGCTGCAGGAAAAAAATGCAGTCAGCTAAATCCCGATACCTTACTTGCTAGCTTGTGTCGTCACATTGTGTCGCGCGATCCAGTCGGATACTGGCAAGAACACCTCTTGGGCAGCAGCTGTGCCAAACAACACATCGAGATGTCCCCAGTTCTCCAGCACGCGGTATTGCACATCGGTCGTCTGCGTCGCTCGCGCAGTATAGGCGACACGTTCTGCCCAGGGCACGCCGGCTTTATCGATGTTCCCGCTGGCAAAAGCCAGAATTGGGACGTTCATCGTGGCGAGACCTTTTTCATAGTCGAACTGGGCGCCAGCCAAATGGCGCTTAAAGTCAAAACCACCATGATTTTGTACCCGCGGCCAGTAGCGGTCTTGTTGCTGCAAGATCCGCGCAAGCACCGTGACATCCGCATAGCCTCCTTTGGCGTTCGAGAGTCCGCCTTGTGCGCCAAAGTTGGCATTCACGTAGAGGAAGTGCGCCAGGGCTTCGCCCCGATTGTCAAAGAGCGGGATCGGTAAAAAGTCCGGCCCGGAGGGATCGTCACTGACATCTTGCAAGATTTTTATCCAACGCTTGTAGGGCATGTACCGACTCTCGAGGTCATCGGCAAACCAGTTCGGGGTCGGCGCACGCTCCCGATACAAGGGCTCCATATCCGGCGGGTCCAGCACATACCCATCGAAAAGAACCACCCCTAACACATCTTCACGCGCGTTGCGCGCCGCGTATAGCGCCGCAAAGGTGGCGCCATAGCCAAACCCACCGACAAAGATTTTTTGCGTTCCGCTGATTTCTCGCACAAAGTGTGCAGCCGCGGTAACATCCTCGACAAACGCTTCGACCGTCCAGGCTTGCATGAAGTTCGAATCGTAAATCTGCTCACGCGGTACAAAATGCGTACGGTAATCCAGTGTCCAGGTCTCCACACCACGTTTCGCCAAGTAAAGGCGGAGGTCATAGCGCTCATCCGTGAGAATGATCTCACCATGTTGATGAGGCCCGGGCAGGAAGAGAAACACCGGACGATCTCCAGCGCTTTGTCCTCCCGCCCCTGCGGTGATGCGGCGCAGCGCGACGAAATCGTACTGCCCGTAAGGCGGGCGAGCCACTGCCCAGACAGTCTCGTTGAGTGCAGCATTGGCCGGGACCGACCGTTCTGCAGTCATGAGCGTCCAAGAAGAGGAGGCCACTACCGGGGCCACAGAAGAAGGGAGAGGGGCCGCGGGAGGCTGAGCCGGCGGCGGAGGCGAAGCAAATTGTTGAGGGCTGGAACAGTTGCGTGAGGTCGGTGTCAGTTTGACGCAGTCACTGCTAGAATGAGTACTACACCCCCAGCCCACCATTCCCAGTAGAACTATCAGTGCACCGGATGGCACCCTGTGTCGCAACTGACAAGGCATCGCTCGCACCCTTTCTGTCAAGCGCCAGGTCTTCTTTACCCGCTTCGCCTTTTTTCCGCGTTATTTCTCGGTTGGCTTCTTCTCCCCCCACATATCCCACACCGCCTCATACTTGGCCGGAAATTTCGCCGTATAATTCATGAAGGTCGTGACTGGGTACCGTATTCCACCTTTGTGCGTCGCCTCCAGACCAGCCATAACCTCTTCAACCTGCGACGCTGGCAGCGAGAAGGCCATCTCCTCATCCTGCGTTTGGCCGAACATGCGGTCGCCGGTACAGGGCAGAATCACCTGGCACTCATTGGTTTGCATTGTCTTCACCACGATGTCGGCACAGTCAAGCCGACCACTGAATGAGGAAGTCAGATAGCCTCCACGCTTATACAACGCTGCCTGCACCAGGCGCATGACTTGCGCTGAGTTGCCAAACACGACCACGACGTCGGGCGGATCGAATGGGTGGTTTCTGAGGGGCGAAGCAAAGAGTGCAGCATAGCGGCCTAACTCGAACTTGGGCACTGCCGCCTCAGTGCGCGCACCCGCCGCTAGACTCTCGGTATACATACCCTCGCACGCATGGCCTTCTTGCAGATACTCGACGTTAGGTTTGAATCCCAGCGCCACCAGGCCGAGCGGGCATGAGTGGTGATCGGCCGTGAGGCCGAGCGACCACCCGTAGCGCCGCACGATGTTAATCGTCTGGCAAGTGGCGAAACGCGACCCCAAATCGGCCGGGGTGCGGGTCTTCACTGGCAGCGGTTCTCCGGGCTTAAGCATTTTGATGCCGACCGGGAACGTGGCCGGCCGGACATAGGTTTCAATCATCTCGGCAATAGCCTTAGGATCCATAGTATTCTCCAAACAGTGAGTGACAATCTATGAATGGCGAACAGGAAATCTGTCTCTGCTTCACTATTTCCCCATTTCGCCGGCACCATAAGCCTAAAGCCCAGGAGGGTCAAGGTCAGAACTCTTCCGTCTCCAAGGGGACCCGCTCCTCCCAATCCCCAATTTACCCCTAATGGAAGGGGAAATTTACTCTATTGTATCGCTCCACAATCCGTGCCTATAAGCAATACATATAAGGTTCTTTCAGCTGTGGTCTTGTTTTTTCTCGAGTGTCAACTGTGAAGGGGGATCGTTCGAAGGAGGACTGCCATGTAGTTCCTGAATCGCTTGCTGGAAGTAATCAAGTCTCTACTAGTAGTGAT
>JACQEL010000125.1 GCA_016200595.1 Deltaproteobacteria bacterium | reverse complement strand
TCGTCATTAACAGTTCACTGCAACATGTTGCTTTAGTCGGGGTGGCGGTAAAAGCCCTGTGCACCTCACTTTCCCTGCCGCAGGTCGACGCCTATCAGCTCGAGCTGTGCGCGGTGGAAGCAGTCACGAATGCCATCAAGCACGCCTATGACAGCAAACCTGGCTTCTCAGTACAAGTCAGCTTCGCCATCTATCCTGATAAGCTCGTGCTGACGGTCTGCGACGAAGGACGAAAGATGCCGCAACTCGTCATACCCTCCCTGGACTTTGACCCAACCAATCTCGAAAGCTTACCAGAGAGCGGTATGGGGCTCTTCCTGATCCAGCGCATTATGGATGAAGTCACTTACGCCTCGCACCACGGGAAAAACGCGCTCACCATGATCAAAAGACTGTAGCTGCGGCGCAAAAGTGGGCGCGCCACGCGTCACCAGTCACAACTTAAGCCACTTGACCGCGTTTTGGCCCTTGGGTCCCCTCTCCCAGAGGGCAATGGCATTAAGTTAGCATGGTCTCTGGTGGGACGTGGCCCTTCGACTTCGCTCCGCTACGCTCAGGGCGAACGGGGTGGGGAAACTCATGGACAATTTACCGTTCGTGCTGAGCGTAGCCGCGGCAGCGGCGAAGTCGAAGCACGGGCTCGATCCTTAACTTACTGCCATTGCTCCCAGGGGAAGAGGGAAAAAGCAGGCAAAATGCTCGCCTCACGGCCTTAAGTTGAGAGCAGTGGCCGGCCGCGCGTCGACCGCACCCGCGCAGCCTGCTCCCACGACTACCCGCACTCATCGCCCCTGCAGGTTACGGGAGCGTCAATGCTTTCGACGCAGAGACGGCGGCAAGTAGTGCGTCAGGATTCGTCGGAGCAGTGCGAGGGCGAGCCACGGGTCGCGCACGGGCACATCCTGGAGCGCCTGCAGAATAGTCCGGAAGTCCTGGTGATCGACACCCCAGAACACCGCTTGAGGAAACATCACTGCTAACGGGCGCGAGGCTCGTTGAGGACGAGTGACGGTGGTTCTGCCGGCGAGCGCACCGACAAAGGCTCGGGCGAAATCCACGCGAACCTCCACGCCGAGGTACAGCCCTGGCGTTGGACGAGGATTGAATTCGATCACGTGGAAAGAACCACTCGTCGGATCGTGGATCCAATCGATTCCGGCAAAACCAGTGAAGCCGGTGAGCTGGCCAATCTCTTCCAGCCACGGCTCAATAAACGGCAAATCAGCCCACTGGCGGATACACGAGGCAGTGAAATCCGTAGGCCAGGCACGAACCATGTAATTGCAGGTCCACGCCAGAGGCCGGCCGTGTTGGAACAGAATCTCGGTCGACCCAACCCTACCCGTCAAGAATTCCTGAATGGCAAGAGGCCCTCCTCCGAGTTCAAGCCAGACAGAGCGTAAATGCGTTTCGTCACCAACCTGACGCACTCCCTGTCCGGAAAAGCCGCTTGGTTGTTTCAGCACAAGCGGAAAATTCAACGTATGTGCAGCGGCAACCGCACTTTCGATGTCAGCACAGATGTGTTCTTTCGGGGTCGGGACGCCGCGCAGCCTCGCCGCGTGGGTGAATTCGTGCTTGGAGAGGATCACCGCCAAACACGCGGGTTTCACGGGAAGACAGCGTCGAGCCCAGGCTTGATCGCTACACTTGGCGAGCTCGTGGAGGACGATTTCGTCGCCGATGATGACGGCGGCGTACTCTTCAGTGTCGATCTGCCGCCGCAGACGCTCGACCACTTCCGCAACCGCTTGGCAATCGACTATCCGCTGCCGCAAAAACCGGCTCCGGGTGATAGCGAGCCCCCGCGACGCGATCAGCGTCACCGCACAGCCGGCGATCGAGAGCAGCATGGGCAACCGCACCAAGCCAGCAGTGTCAACAACGGTTGCTAACAAGACTGGAAATTTCTGATTCGACACGCGAACGGAAGAGTCACCGGCTTTTATCACTTTAAGTTCCTATTTGGCGCCTCGCATCGCACGTGTGAAGGTCACTTCCTGTCTTCCCGTCGGCTGGCGTAGGCTGGGACCAGGGTGCATAGCAAATTCTGGCAGAGCCGCAGCTCCCTGTGTTCGTGCTTCGACAGGCTCAGCACGAACGGCAAAGTTCGCAGTCACTTCAACCCTCGTCCCGTTCGCCCTGAGCTTGTCGAAGGGTGGACGGCAGATTTCCTGCGCGCTCTCAACCAAGTTGCCCTCAAGTGATATGCACCCCTGAGACCAGGAAGACCAGGACTTCTTGGTGAGGTTGTGTTAACTTTGCTTTCCATCGTTTCCGTGGCATCTTCCGCAGGATAGTGTTACTGAGTTCACCAGATGGGGTTCCTCTACCATGACAGAGCAGCATAGCGCATTCGACAAAGACGAGATGAAGAATCTGCTGTCGAAGAATTTTTCGATCTCGCTGTCGGCCAAGCTGCTGTACCTTTTCAGCCGCCTTTTTTTACCACCCCTGACCTTGGCCTACGTTTCTCTCGAAGAATACGGCATCTGGGCCTGTTGTTTTATCTTAATCAGCTACGTCGGCATGAGCTCCTTCGGCATTTCCAATGTATACATTCGCTATGTCGCCGAGTATAAAGCCAGGAACAGAACCGACCAGATCAACTGCCTCCTGTCAACTGGTCTCACCGTCACCCTCATCTTGGATTGGCTGCTCTTAATCCTCCTCTGGTTCGCTCTGCCCAGTGTGGTCAGGCTGTTCAAAATTCCCCCGTCGTTGTCTCGGACCGCGTTCATCCTCATCTTTGGCACGGCAGTGACCTTCACGCTCGACTTGAGTTTCGGCGCTTTCTCTTATGTCCTGACCGGACTGCAGCGGATCACTGAGCAGACACTGGTATGGGTAGCAAGTTTCTTGCTCGAAGCCGGACTGATCGTCGTGCTGCTCGTCCAGGGGTTCGGCATCTATGCACTGCTGTGGGCCTTTGTCGCCCGCTACATCCTCGCCACCATCGCCTATGTGATTCTCTGCTTTCGCCTTATTCCTGGACTCTCGCTGAATCTCCGCCACTTTGACCGCGCGTCACTGCGGCTGTTTTCGAGCTACGGCGTGATTGTGCAAGTGACCGGCCTCCTCAGCGTCTTTCTCCGCTCCGTCGAGAAATTACTGGCTGGCCTCTTCGTCGGGATAGATGCCACCGGCCTGTTCGAGGTGGGAGAGAAGTTTCCCATCATGGCGCTACTCCTCCCCGGCTCAATGAATGACGCATTCCTCCCCGCCGTCTCGCATCTGCACACCTTAGAGCGACCGGAAGAGATCCGCAAACTATACCTCAAAGGCTCACGGTATATGAACATGATGACCGGAGTATTGATGGCGTTCCTCGCCGCGTTTGCTGCCCCCCTGCTCACGGCGTGGATCGGACCTGACCCGAAATACCAGGTCGCAGCGGTCATCCTGACTGTGTTTACTCTGCCTTACCAACTCGACGTACTGACCGGACCTGGCTCGGCCATCCACCGCGGCATGAACAAGCCGTTCCGTGAAATGACCTACCACCTCAGCCAACTCTTTCTCCTGATAATCACCGCTAGTGTCATTTTTCTGTGGATTGGCAAAACCATCATGACGATCATCGCGACGGTCGCGCTCAGCATGATATTGAGCGCCCTGTACTATTTGGCGTTCACGAATCGCGTGCTGGCTATCCCGCAGGGGCTTTATAGCTGGCAGGTGCTCGTCCCAGGGATTCTTCCTTACTTCTTCGCCTTTGCCTCACTCTGGCTTACCCGTCCGGCCTATGCCTGGGGAGGATTGAACCGCTGGCGACTCATCGGTCTGCTCACCCTCTCGGGTGCGGGATATTGTCTCCTCAGCGCCTTTTTCCTCTATCGAGTTGTGTGCGATTGGGGAGAACGAGAATATTTGCGGCTGCAACTGTGGGCCACGCTAAGCGGGGTTTTCCGCAGCAGAGCCGTCGCAAAGAACTCGTGAGCAAATTTTACGTCAGAATTCGCTCTCGTCTTGTGGGATACAGTTTTCCTAAATGGGAGGTGGGGAGTGAACACCGTTCATGCTTCGACAAGCTCAGCACGAACGGAAAATCTTTAACGATTGTAACACTAGCCCCGTTCGCCCTGAGCCTGTCGAAGGGCGGATGCGCGTCATCTTGCTCCATCTCAAACAGGATTCCTATAGTGTCCCGACAGCTTTGCCACCGTCGCTACGCTACTCGCTCGCCAACCCCAGCCGCTCGCGTTGGTACCGTCCCGCTTGTACTGCTTCGCACCACTCGCGATGGTTCAGATACCAGCGAATTGTCTGCCGCAGTCCTGCGGTAAAGTCGTGCCGCGGGGACCAGCCGAGTTCCTGACGAATTTTACCGGCATCAATCGCATAGCGCCGATCGTGTCCCGGACGATCCGGGACAAAGGTCTTGAGAGCCGTGTAACTCGTGAGCCCCTTGGCCGCGAGCGCGTGGTTCTGCGTGGCGGGCAGAAATTCTTCGAGCAGCGCACTGAGGCTCTCGACAATCTGGAGGTTGGTCCGCTCATTGCCGCCGCCGATGTTGTATTTCTCTCCCACTTGGCCGTGCCGGAGCGCCAAGAGAATACCGGCACAATGATCTTCGACATACAGCCAATCACGAATGTTGCGCCCATCGCCATAGATCGGCAGAGGCTTTCCTTCAATGGCGTTGAGCAACATTAATGGGATTAATTTTTCGGGGAATTGATAAGGACCATAATTATTAGAACAGTTGGTGATTATAGTTGGCACGCGGTACGTCTCATAGTAGGCCCGCACCAAGTGGTCCGCTCCTGCCTTCGAGGCCGCGTAAGGAGAGTTTGGGGTGTAGGCCGTGGTCTCGGAATAGAGTTCAGTCGGACCCAACGTCCCGTATACCTCGTCGGTCGAAAC
>JACQEL010000124.1 GCA_016200595.1 Deltaproteobacteria bacterium | reverse complement strand
TTGGAAAAGTACGGAGTCACACGCGTGACGGCGAAAGGCGAGCCGTTCGATCCCTCGCGGCATGAGGCCATGGCGCAGGCCGAGAGCACGCAGGCGGCACCTAATACGGTGATTGATGAGTATCGCCCGGCCTATCTCCTCCATGGCCGATTGTTGCGACCTGCGCTGGTGACTGTCGCGAAAGCCCCAGCTAGTGAGAATAAATAGGAAGACTGAAGGTTGCGCATCGCACGAGGGATGATTACAAATGTCTAACTAGGATGTCGGGGTAGAGGTTTTTCGTAAGGAGAACAGGTATGGCAAAAGTTATTGGTATCGATTTAGGAACGACGAACTCGGTCGTGGCGGTGATGGAAGGGGGCGAACCAAAGGTCCTCACCAATGCTGAGGGTAGTCGTATTACTCCCTCGGTCGTGGCTTTCACTGAGAGTGGAGAACGCTTGGTCGGCCAGATCGCCAGACGCCAGGCGATCACCAACCCGGAGAACACTATTTTTTCCATCAAACGCCTGATCGGTCGTCGTTTCGACGATCCCGAAGTGCGCAAAGCCTCGAAAGTGCTGCCTTATAAAATTGTTAAGGCCGATAACGGCGATGCCTGGGTCGAGATCCGCGGGAAAAGCTACAGCCCGGCGGAAATCTCTGCCTTCATCCTGCAAAAGATGAAACAGACGGCAGAAGATTATCTGGGAGAGAAAGTCACCGATGCGGTGGTCACCGTCCCGGCCTATTTCAATGACTCCCAGCGGCAAGCGACCAAGGACGCCGGGCGGATCTCCGGGCTGAACGTGTTGCGCATCATCAATGAGCCGACTGCTGCTGCTCTGGCCTATGGCCTCGACAAGAAAAAAGACGAAAAAATCGCCGTCTTTGACCTGGGCGGTGGAACGTTCGATATTTCTATTCTCGAAGTCGGAGATGGCGTGTTCGAGGTCAAAGCTACTAACGGCGATACGTTCCTTGGTGGCGACGACTTTGATCAACGGGTCATCGACTATCTGGCCGATGAGTTTAGGAAAGACCAGGGAGTTGACCTGCGGAAAGACCGCATGGCTCTCCAGCGCCTCAAAGAGGCAGCGGAAAAGGCCAAGATCGAACTCTCCTCGTCGATGGAAACTGATATCAATCTGCCGTTCATCACGGCTGACCAGAGCGGTCCTAAACATCTGACGATGAAACTCACGCGTGCTAAACTGGAAGCCTTGTGTGCGGATTTGTTGGAGCGACTCGAACCCCCTTGCCAGATGGCATTAAAAGATTCTGGCTTGTCCGCGCGTCAGATCGATGAGAACGTGCTGGTCGGCGGGATGACCCGCATGCCAGTAGTCCAGGAGCGCGCGCGCCGGATCTTCGGTAAAGAGCCCCATAAGGGGGTCAATCCTGACGAAGTTGTCGCGATTGGCGCGGCGATTCAAGGGGCAGTGCTAAGAGGCGAGGTGAAAGATGTGCTGCTGTTGGACGTCACTCCCCTGTCTTTGGGCATTGAGACTCTGGGCGGGGTGTTCACGCGGCTCATCGATAAGAATACCACCATCCCTACCAAGAAGAGTCAGATTTTCTCGACCGCGGCTGACAGTCAGACCGCGGTGACGATTCGCGTCTTCCAGGGCGAGCGTGAGATGGCGGCTGCTAACAAAATGCTCGGTCAGTTTGATTTGGTTGGCATTCCCCCGGCGCCGCGCGGTGTGCCACAAGTCGAGGTAACCTTTGACATCGATGCTAACGGCATTGTTCACGTTAATGCCAAGGACCTTGGTACCGGGAAAGAACAATCGATCCGCATCACGGCTTCGAGTGGGCTGTCTGAGCAAGAGATCAAGCAGATGGTCAAAGATGCCGAAGCACACGCCGAGGAAGACAAGCACAAACGTGAGCGCATCGAAGCGCGTAACCATCTCGATTCATTGATCTACTCAACCGAGAAATCGTTAAAGGATCATCGTAGTGACGCTGACGACGCCACCGCCAGCAACATTGAGGCGGCCCTAGAAAAGGCCAAACAAGCGATGGAGAGTGAGGACGCGGACGTCATCAAATCCGCCACTGAGGAACTGACTCAAGCTTCTCATAAACTTGCCGAAGCGATGTATGCGCGAGTCGCCAAGGAGCAGGCTGGGGCTCAAGGGCCTCAGGATGAAGAGCGACGGAGTGATGGACGGGGTGACGGCCAAACTCAACCAGGGCAGGGGAAGGAAAATGTCGTGGATGCCGATTTTGAGGAAGTGAAGTAACAGAGAAAGATCGTTCTGGTCTTCCCGTTGGTGCCCCCACTCTTCCCGGATTGGAAGAGTGGGGGTTTTTTTGTTATAGGGGATGAGCGGGGGGGATATGGCAACGAAAGCTGATTACTATGAACTGCTAGGCGTTGGTCGTACTGCGAACGCCGAAGAACTGAAGAAGGCGTATCGACAGGCGGCTTTACGCTATCATCCGGACCGCAATCCTGGCGACAAAGCGGCGGAGGAGAAATTTAAGGAACTGTCCGAAGCCTATCAAGTGCTGTCAGATGCGGAGAAACGCGCGCAATACGACCGGTATGGGCATGCGGCCTTTGAACAAGGCGGCGCGGGGTTCTCTGGCGGTTTCTATTCTACCAACTTCGAAGACATCTTTAACGACATTTTCGGTGACTTCTTTGGTGGTGGCGGCCGCGGCGGCCGCCAGGCAGGCCAACGCGGCGAGGACCTCAGCTACAATTTAGAGCTCTCGTTCGAGGAAGCGGCGTTTGGCACGGAGAAGACGGTTGCGGTCCCGCGCATGATTATGTGCGAAACCTGCCACGGGAAGGGCGCGAAACCTGGAACCTCGCCGAAGACGTGTACCGACTGCCGTGGCAGTGGGCAGGTGCGGTTCCAGCAAGGGTTCTTTACCATCGCCCGCACCTGCAATCAGTGTGGCGGACAAGGCACGGTTATCACTGATCCTTGTACCTTTTGTCGTGGAGCGGGAATGACCCGAACGACTGCCCCGGTCAAGGTCAAAATTCCCGCGGGTGTGGATAGTGGGGCGCGCCTCAAGCTCCGCGGTGAAGGCGACGTGGGGCTGGGAGGAGGACCGGCGGGAAGTTTATTCCTGCTCATTCAGGTCCGTGATCATCCGCTGTTCACCCGGCAAGGGGCTGACGTGGTCTGTGAAATTCCCATTCGCTTTGCCCAGGCGGCGCTGGGCGCCGAGATCGAGATTCCCACTCTCGAAGGCAAGATCAAGATGAAAATACCCCCCGGCACCCAGTCGGGGAAGGTGTTTCGCCTGCGTGGCAAAGGCATTGCGAGCTTGCGTGGCAGCGGCCGGGGGGATCAATTAGTACGTGTGGTGGTTGAGACCCCGCGTCAGCTCAGCTCCAAACAACGCGCGTTGCTCGAAGAATTTGCTCGACTCGATGGGGCCGACGTGCACCCGATGAGTAAAGGGTTCTTTGAAAAAGTCAAAGAACTGTTCGGCTAAAGGCATACGCACGGATGAAGCTCCGCGACCTCGGTGAGTTCCCTTTTCTGCGCCGTCTCCGTAACTGGGTGCCTGCGGATCCGCGTGTCCTCCTCGGTTTGGGCGACGACTGTGCCGCGGTGGCACTCTCTGGCACTACGCTGCTGACGACCGATGCCATGATTGAAAATGTCCACTTCCGTCGTGAATGGACCTCGTTCTTCATCCTCGGAGAAAAGGCCTTCACCGTGAACGCTAGCGATATCGCGGCGATGGGGGGAGAACCAACCTTTGCCCTCCTCAGTCTCGGCGTGCCGCAAGAATGCGAAGTCGAAGACTTGGATGCCTTCTTCGCTGGCTTTGTGCAAGCTGCAGGGGCCTGCGGGGCCACGTTGATTGGCGGGAACATGAGCGCTGCGCCTTGCCTGATGCTTTCGGTGACTTTACTTGGTCGAGCGCCGCATAAGGTCCTCACTCGTGCGGGCGCACAAGTCGGCGATGATTTATATGTGACCGGCACGCTAGGAGATGCGGCCCTGGGGTTGCGGATGCTGCAAGAGGGAAGAGACTCTGCTGAAGCACAATTGGTGAAAGATCGCTTCCTCCGCCCTACGGCTCGACTGACCGTTGGCAGTGAAACGGCGGCGCACGGTATCGCCACAGCTATGATCGATGTCAGCGATGGGCTACTCCAGGATCTTGGCCATCTCTGTGAAGAAAGTCGGGTTGGCGCCGTCATTGACGTACCAGCCTTGCCGGTGTCGAGCGCCTATCGCGTACTGCTCGGAGAAGGCGATTGGCATCTGGCTCTCACCGGCGGTGAAGACTACGAACTCCTGTTTTCCGCTGCAGCCCAACTCCGGCCTGCGGTCGAGGCGCTTGCGCAGAGGAGTGGTTGTCCCATTACCTGTATTGGCCGTATTGTTCCCCAAGCGGAAGGACTGAGCGTGCGCGGTCCAGATGGGGCTCCGTATACCTCAGTGCACGCCGGCTATGATCATTTTCGCCTGGCGTGAGTATGGATCGCGTCTATCTTCATGACTTGTTAAGCCGCGTGCAGAGTGGGGCTCTCGCTATCGACCAAGCCCTCGAGGTCTTGAAGGCCCTCCCTTTTGAAGACTTGGGGTTTGCGCGGGTGGATCACCACCGGGCTTTGCGCAAGGGCTTTCCTGAGGTGATCCTTGGTCAAGGAAAAACCGCGCGCCAAATCGCCGAGATCGCGCACCGGTTGGTGACCCACGGCCAGCCGGCGTTGATCACCCGTCTCGATGAGCAGAAAGCTCAAGAAGTGCGTGCGACCCTTCCGGCGTTGCGCTACTACCCAGATGGCCGGCTTGGCGCTCTGGGCGACCCGCCTCTGCCGCCGGTGGGACGGGGAACAATTTTGGTGATCTCAGCGGGCACGGCTGACCTGCCGGTAGCCGAAGAAGCCGCAGTCACTGCCGAACTCCTGGGGAACCGAATTGAGCGCCTCTACGATGTCGGGGTCGCGGGCCTTCATCGCTTACTCGACAGTCTGGACACAGTGCGCGCCGCTGCCGTGCTGATTGTGGTGGCTGGCATGGAAGGCGCCCTGCCGAGCGTCGTCGGAGGTTTGGTCGATCGGCCAGTCATTGCCGTTCCCACCAGCATCGGTTATGGGGCGAGCTTCAATGGTTTGGCGGCCTTACTCGCCATGCTGAATTCCTGTGCCGCTGGCATTACCGTAGTGAATATCGACA
>JACQEL010000123.1 GCA_016200595.1 Deltaproteobacteria bacterium | reverse complement strand
GCTCTGGCCTATGACCCCATCCTGACCTTCCCCGTCAACGGGGAAGGAACCTGACCGGCGGGGCGCTAAGTGAGAAAAGCCCCGCTTTTGTTCTTAAGTTGTGACCCCTGCTCTTGTCTTCGCCCCTATACTTTCACCGGGAGCGACAAGCTATTGATGGAACGATCTACCGCCATGACAACGCACGGCCAAATGGGAAAGGAGAAAAATCATGGACAGCAAAGCCGGGGCGCGCGAACGCTTCGACGCCGCCTGTGACAATTTGATTGCTCTTAGCCACCGTATCCATGCACATCCAGAACTCGGCTTCGAGGAGGAACGGGCCTGTGCCTGGCTGTCGGAGCTACTGGCAGATGCCGGATTTGCGGTTGAGACCGGGATTGGTGGCTTGCCTACAGCCTTTGTCGCCCGCGCCGGCAGCGGCCCGCTGCATCTTGCCATCTGCGCCGAGTACGATTGCTTACCTGGCATCGGGCATGCCTGTGGCCATAACATCATCGCTGCCATGTCCGCAGGAGCAGGAATCGCTGCCGCGCGGGTGGCAGATGACGTCGGATTGACGATCAGCGTGATCGGTACGCCGGCTGAGGAGGGTGGTGGCGGTAAGATCTTACTGCTCGAGCGAGGCGCTTTTGCCGGCGTCCATGCGGCCATGATGGTTCATCCGACTCCCACGGATGTGCTCGAACTGCCTATCATTGCCGCTACTCACTTCAACGTCCGCTACACCGGCAAGGAAGCCCATGCCTCAGCCTTCCCTGAGCGCGGCATCAACGCCGCCGATGCGCTGACCGTGGCGCAGACCGCTATCGGGCTGCTCCGGCAGCATATCCGGCCGACTGACCGCATCCACGGGATTATCACTAAAGGTGGAGATGCACCGAATGTCGTCCCGGCTCATACGGCGGCACAGTATATTGTCCGGGCTCAGACGTTGGACGAACTCGGCGGGATCCGTGCCAAAGTCCTGCGTTGCTTTGAAGCTGGCGCGCTGGCCACCGGGGCAAAGCTAGAAGTCAGCGGGGGGGAGAAACCGTACGCGGAGATGCGGCATGACCCGGAGATAGCCGCCGTGTACCGGCGTAATGCCGAAGCCCTGGGCCGCACCTTTCCTGACCCCACTGCTGCACTTCAGCGTGCAGCCGCTTCCACTGATATGGGCAACATCTCGCTGGCTTTGCCGTCCATTCACCCGGCGATCGGGATCAATTCGCTACCGGCCGGGCTTGCGGCTGGACGAAAAACCTGCAAAAGGGTCTTACCGCGGGTTGCCTTTGTTTGAAGAGGTCGTTTGACACCTCTGTTGGGAGCGCGGGCGTCCCGCCCGCTCGAAAAGCGCCCAAGATGGGCGCGCTCCCAGGATGCACGCAAGTGCAAACTGCTAGAGAGAAATTCTCTACCCTTTTGCGCGACCGCCGATAAGGAGACTGTCATGTCTGTCATCGAGTATGAGAAGCAAGAGCATATCGCCATCATTACTATGAACCGACCCGAGCGTCACAATGCCATGAACCGGGACCTCATGCTTGGTCTGGCGGAAAGCTGGCAGCGCTTCACGGCGGATAACGACGCGCGGATTGCCATTCTCATCGGAATTGGAAGCTCATTTTGTGCAGGGATGGATATCAAAGAGCGATTCTCCAGCGGTGAGAGTGGGCTGGGGTTACCGTCAATTCCCGTTCACGATCCCTTTTGGTTTGATGAAATGGAGAAACCCACCATCGCTGCGGTCAACGGCTATGCGCTTGGCGGGGGTTTCTTCCTGGCGTCTCGGGCCGACTTTCGTATTGCCATTCCGTCGGCAGTGTTTGAGATTACTGAGGTCGTGCACGGCACCGTGGCTGGCTATGACGTGCTCCTCACGCGGGAAAACCTGCCCTACGCTATTGCCGCGGAACTGGCGGCTGGTGGCAGATTGACGGCAGAGCGGCTCTATCAGGTCGGATTTATTAATCGGTTAGCAGAGCCGGAGCGGTTGCTGGAAACGGCGGTTGCCTTTGCCGCAGAGATCTTGCGACGGCCACCACTGGCGGTTGATGCCAATCTCCGCCTGCTGCGTGCGCTCAGTCGTAGGCCTTTGCCGGAAGCAGTGAGCGAGCGTGCGCGACACTATGCCCGTGAGCTTCAGCAATCCGAGGATCTCCGAGAGTCTTTACAGGCTTTCCTCGAGCATCGGCCTCCGGTGTACCGTGGACGTTAGGACGCAGTCCATTAGTTCATCGCACTGCAGCTGAGGAGTGTCATTCTGAGCCGGAGCACCGCGGAGGCGAAGAATCTCGCCCTACTAAGTCAGACTGCAAGAGATTGGCACACCAGGATTATCACTCTTAGTGAAACGAAGGGTCTCGCGGTGAGATTCTTCGCTGCACTCAGAATGACAAACCAGCAAAATCAAGGCGTCAGACTTCTAGTCGTTGCAGGTCACGCAGCGCACTGCCAATTTCCTCAAGTCGATCGTCCAGCGTTGACGGACTCTCGATGGGGAAAACCGCGCCTTGAGACCGGTCAGGATCACGCAGCCAAGCCGCCAGGATCACGCTGGCATCGATTTCTTCCGGCCGTAGAGGCGTATCTTGGTCCACGAGAAACCGCTCCCGTGTCAAGCTAGCGAATCGCGTTGTGTCCTCACGATTTCGTACACGCCCACTGGCAATCAACCGGCCATTAAGAACTAAGTAGGCTTGCGCTGCCCCAAGTTCACGACTGGGGAGCAAAAGGAAGGCATGGGCACGAGTGACGATCCAATGCAGTCGGCTATGCAGACGAAGGATTTGCTCAAGCAGCTGAATGTCGTGTTGGACACGTGCGGCACTTTCGAAGCGCAACTCCGCGGCCAAGCGGTCGCGCTTTTCTACCAGTACTGCTTGCAAGGCCGTGTCCTCCTCATTCAAGAAACGCAGAAAGGCTGCGGCTTGTAACCCGTAATCCTCGCGTGCTACCCGCGCTGCGC
>JACQEL010000122.1 GCA_016200595.1 Deltaproteobacteria bacterium | reverse complement strand
TTTAACGTTGACGGCACCTTTTATGCCATCAACCAGATCTGCCCGCACATGGGTGGGCCTTTGTCAGAGGGCACCCTCACCGGTAAGGTCGTGCGTTGCCCGTGGCACGGCTGGACCTACTGTGTTGACACCGGCCTACCCGATCATCCAGGTGGGCACTCGGTGTCGGCCTATGAGGTGCGTGTAGAAGGGGACGACGTCTTGGTCGGCTGGCTGAAGGGAAGCGGTTAGCAGGATGAATAGGCTATAGCTGTAGGCTGCAGGGTTCTGAAGGCTGATGGCATATGGCGTATGGCTCGTTCGCTGCGCTCACTCTAATGGCTTTTGCCAAACAAATTCGGTAATGCCATCAGCGTAGAGACGCGACATGTCGCGTCTCTACAGGGCCACGATTACCGGTTTTGAACGTCAACTTTCATTAGCAGATGGCGTATAGCAAGAAGAAATACCATCAAGCGAGCAGAGCGAGCGGACCATAAGCCATAGAGCGAACGTAGTGAGCGAGCTATATGCTATCTGCCATAAAGCGAACGCAGTGAGCGAGCTATATGCCAAAAGCGCCGATGCCGTAACCGAAGCGCAGGATCGGGGCCAGCAGCATCAGCAGAGCCGAGGTGCCAATCACCACACGATCGCGCGTTCGTAGTTCCAGGGGCTCGAGATACGTACGCTCGGCGCTGCCGGAAAAAGCTTTGCTCTGCAGTACCACTTCGAGTTGCTGTGATTTGATAAGCGCTCCTAAGACCAACGGTACTGCCACCCGCGCATACGCGCGTCCTCGGGCCCACAGTCCCAACTTTTCCAGGTCCAGGCCCCGTAGGCGTTGGGCCTCGATCAGCGCTGCGGCCTCGCCGAGGACCAGCGGCAGGAAACGCAGAGCTGAGGAGAACACAAAGGCCCCGGTATATGGCACCCGGAGCCGCACCAACCCCACTACCAAGGTGTTAGGGTCGGTGGTGAGGACGACTACCGGCAAGACTAAGATCAGGGCCAGGGTCCGGCTGATGACCACGAGGCCGTAGAGTAACCCTTCACTGGTCACGCGCAACCGGCCACCGACAAGCGGCACCCAAGCCGGCACTGGCCCGAGCAGGGGGGTGCGTCCCACAACTTCATTGAATACCCCATGAACGAGCAGAATGATCACAAAAAACGGGGACATAAGGAACAACAGGCGCTTGAGATCCCGCCACTCAAGCCGGGCTAGCGGCCAGAGGAGCAGCACACCACCGGCGAGGACGCCACTGAGCATAGGATTCTCCCAGGAAAACGCGAGGACTACCGTGGCGGCAAGGATGGCAAGCTTGGCGCGGACGTCGAGTGAGGAGAACGGCGAGTGACGCGCTGCGCTGCCGAATCCGAACGTGTTCATGACAGGGTAAGCGCTCTGCTCTCAGCGGGGAGAGAGTGAAGGTGTGAATGGCGCTGTTTCGATCACCAACGCCTCGCGCCCGGCCACCTCCCAGGCTGATACGAAAGCTGCGACCCCGTAGCGGCGCGGTTCCGGGCCGTCGAGTGGATCCAGAACGGTAACCGCCGCGCTGGCGATCTCAACCAAGACGACCGCGTGAAAAGCGCGCGAGTATCCGAGCAGGTGACGTTCCACTCCCACAATCGGATAGTAGCCTGCGCGCAGAGTGTCACGCAGATCATCAAGACTCCATTCCTCATGCAGTAGCGCTGTCGCTCCTGCTTTACTCAGCTTCATCTGCGCCATAGTGAGCGACGCGCCCAGGCGCGTGTGCCCGATGAGATGGCGTACCTGTGCTTCGGCCACCTGCGCTCCCAGCCCGCCGAGGACCATGCGCACGCACGCCGCAACGCACGAAGACCGAAGTTCCTGGGCGTACCAGACCAGCATCACTCGATTCCATGCGCGCTGGCCAGCGCTTCCGCACGCTGGCGAAATTCCTCAGCATTGGGCCGCCCGGCGAAATCGCCCGTTGCCGCATGTACATACACGTCACCGACCACCCCGAGCGGGCCAGTCGCGCCGTAGGCGAGTTCAATGGGAACATGCCAGTAGAATGTAGTGGGATCAAAGGTTGCTGCGGCCGCATGAACGGCGGTCCCGATTTCACGATGCAACCAGCGATTGACTCGCGCTACTGCCTCGGAAGCGGTCGGGACGGCGAACTGTGGCGTGCCCGCGACCTCCAGGTCGCTTGTATTCATGCTCATTGGCTGACCTCACTAAGATGATTGTCTGTTTTTCATTTCTTCTTGATGCATTTTCCTATTGGGTCATTTTTCTTACCGGTTCAATGTTTCAATCCCTTCAGGTGCTAGGTACTGGGTGTTAGGGCTTAGGGATTGGGGATTTTAGTAATTTTTGCCTTTTGCTTTATTTGGACGCTAGACCCTAGACGCTAGACCCTAGACCATCGAGCAGCACCTTTGCCTCTTGCAAGTCTTTGGTATCAAACCCTTCGGTGAACCAGCCGTAAATCTCGGCTAACATCTGCCGGGCTTCGTCCTTCTTGCCCTGTTGCTGCCACAGCCGACTCAAACTCATCACTGCTCGCAGCTCCAGGGACTTGGCTTGTTGATGCCGTGAGATTTCAATGGCTTTCAAAAAACACTCTTCTGCTTCTGACTCTAGACGCTGGACGCTAGACCCTAGACCCGTTTTGACCCTAGACCCTAGACCCTGGACGCTAGACTGGGCGAGCCTGAGCTCGCCTTTCAACCGATACAGCTCCGCCTCCCAGTAACGCTCCCCAGTCTTGTCCACCTGAGCCAGCGCCTCGGCCAGCACGCTCAGTCCTTCCTCTGCTTGCCCCACTTTCCCATACGCCTCTGCCAGCAGGGTAAGAAACCACGGCCGGAACATCTCTGCCCCCGTGGCCCAGTAGGCAGCCATGCCCTGGCGCATCTGTCTAATCCCTTCCTCTGCCTGTCCCTGCTCGGCCAACGCCCAGCCTCGCACGATAGTTCCCAGTGCCGACCAGAATGGAAACCCTTGCTCGACTGAGAGGGCAATGACTGCCTCTGCCTGCTCTTGGGATGATTGCCCCTCCCGGCGGTATTGATGGAGCCAAGCAGCACTGGCAAGGGCATAAGCCAGGCTAAAGGGGTGAGATAACTCCTGAGCCAGGGTGAGCGCTTCGTGGCTTCTCTTCAAGGACTGGTCCGGATAGCCAAGATGCCACAGGACCAAGGCCGCGTACCCTAAGCATTGCACCCCGGGGTGCGCTCCAGCCCAGGCCAGGGATCGGTACTGCTGAGGGCCGTAGAGGGCAATGCTCTGCTCCAGGTGCTCCCGAGCGGAGGCCAACTCCCCTAGGAAGTACAGAGTCTGCCCCAGCAC
>JACQEL010000121.1 GCA_016200595.1 Deltaproteobacteria bacterium | reverse complement strand
GTCAGCCTCAGGCCCCGTGCTGGCGTGCAAGCAAGCGCCCCCGGAGGTCTCCTAGATCCCCTTGTTGATTCTCAATGTGCTGGCGAACCTCCTGAGCCCGTTGCTCGCGTTCTGCAAGATACGCCTCGATATCCTCCCGATGACGCAAGTAGTAAGCGATGACAGCATAAATATCAGCCAACGCTGTAGTCGAGTAGCGTTGTGCAATCGCTTCTGGGGTCGCACCATCTTGGAACGCACGAATCACCAGTTCTAACAACACCTGGGATTGACCAACACGGAGAGCCCCTGACGCATCCCGACGCAGTGGGGGCGCCTCGGTCTGTAAGATTATTTCCATCGCCATTTTCCTGTCATTTTGCTTGGTCGGGTCGAAATCTGCTATCGGATTGGCCATCTGTTCGTGCCTCGGGTATACCCAGGAACTTGTCGAATGAATCGACAAATGGACATACTATGTCGAAATTTTATCATTTTTTCGACATATGGTGAGAGCAGGTTTCGCAGCTTAATCGTCAGCGAAAACATCATTCAGGTAATAAATTCCACCTCTGGGGTGTAGATGTGAGAGAATTGAAATAAAAATTATCCTCTGACGCTCACGACCTCGAACTCTTCCGCTGAATCATGCGCACGAGCTGGCGGAACGTGAGATGGAGGGCCTTGTCCAGATGACGTGCAAAGCCACTCGTCAAGCGGTGCTGACGAATGAGGCCGATCACATCGGCTAAATCCTGAGCACGCAACAGATTCGCACCGCCGCTACGCAGTTTCATGTCGATCAAGTCGGCAAGGGTCACAGTCGTGACCCCCGCGATTGTGATCGCTTTCTTTAGAGATACGCCACCCTGTTCCGGAAGCACGGGATGGATTGGCACCCCGTGCTTTATCTGACTCTCACAAACTTCTGCAGCGAGTGGCAATCGAGCGGGATTAGGCCGCGTCGCCCGCCGGCGCTGTAGGTGACCTCACTCACATAGAGATCGCCGCGCGAGTCGGCCCAGATGCCGTGTGGCGCGAAGAAGTTGCCGGGGTCGCAGCCATCTTCACCACCGAAACGCGTCTGGATTTCCCCATCAAGGGTGAGGACGCTCACACGTGCGTGCGGCGCATGCGGCGGTACTGCGGCGCCCATTCCTTCGGGCATTACTCCGGCGCGAAAGCCGAGCTCAGCGACGTACAAATTTTCGTCTTCGTCGATATACAGGTCATCCGGTCGGTCTACATGACTCCAGGCGGTAACGTACTCCCCGCCAGCAGTAAAGATCTGAATGCGTGAGTTCTCACGGTCGGCCACATATACCTGACCACGACGGTCTACCGCGATCGCATGCGGCAGGTTGAACTGCCCGGGGCCTTTGCCGGGTTCGCCCCATGAGAAGAGCAGTTCGCCTGCCGGAGAAAATACGTGCACGCGCGCATTGCCATACCCGTCGGCGACGTACAGGTTTCCATTGGGCCCGAGGGCCACATTGGTGACCATATTAAACGGACCGGCCGCACGCTGTACTGGCGAACTCCAGGCTTTGAAGCCAGTATCCGCTGGCTCACCCTTTTTTCCTAAGGTTTGCAGGAGCGTACCGTCAGGGGTGAAAATCCGCACGGTGTGGTCAAAGTTGTCGGCACAGTAGACCCGATCATCTGGGCCAATGAAAATGCCATGGGCATTGGTGAATACTCCCTCACCCCAGGCGTTCAAGAATTTGCCTTCGCGATCAAAGACAATGACCGGATGCGCACCACGGTTAAAGGCATACACGCGATCCTTTGAGTCAGTCGCAACCCCAGCCACCTCGACGAAAGTCCAGCCTTCAGGTAATTGTTCCCACCCTTGCCGTACCTCATATTCGAGCTTGTTGCTCCCCAGTGCCATGACGTTATCCCTTCCTTTCCCGGTTCGCTTTTTCGGGATGTGTAGGGTGGGCAATGCCCACCTTCCTCAAAATTGCTTGTTTACATCCGTTGGTCGAGCTGAATAACCGTGCCATCCGGGTCCTTGAACAGCGTCGTCATAACTTTACCGCCGGGTGATTCTCCGTATGCCACCGTATCAACGGTAGTCGGTTGCAGGACGATCGGTACGCCGGCCGATTTGACTTTCTCAAAAGTTTCCTGCAAGTCATCGACCCAGAAGGCGAAGTGGTGGATACCCACTTGATTGAGCTTCAGCGGTTGTCCGGCAGTTGGATGGTCCTCTGAGAGCACAATGAAAGTCGCGTCTGGACCATCACCCCAGCGCAAATACACACCGTGACGGCTCCGTTGAGCGCCAGTAACTCTTGAGAGCATCCCTCCCGGGTTTTCCTGTGGATCATTGAGCGTCACGCGCAGACCCAAGAGGTCACGGTAGAATTGCAGGGCGCGCTCCATATTGCTCACCCCGATAGCGATATGCGAAGTTCCTCTAATCTTCATAATTTCCTCCTTTACAATCTTGGACATCGTAGCCTCAATAAAGCCACATTGAACCGAACGTAGTAGTAGGGTGGGTCACGACCCACCCTACATTGCTCTTCTTTTCTTTCTACTGGCCACTGACCACTGACCACTGCTTATCTGCCTGTCCACCTTGGCTCTCGCTTTTGCAGGAATGCCTGCAGTCCTTCTTTCTGGTCGGCGGAAACAAAGCAGGCGGTCGCCGCCTCGTTTTCTACCATGATAGCCGTGTCGATATCCACATCACGATTGCGGGCGAAACATTGCTTCACCGCGGCCACGGCGATTGGTCCACGGCTGACGAGCTTGTGGACGAGATCCTCGACTTTGCTCACCAAAGCCTCGGGTTCCACCACCGCGTTGACCAGCCCAAGCCTCCCCGCTTCCTCGGCAGCAAGGATGTCACCGGTCATGCCTAATTCCTTAGCTTTGGCTTCACCGACCAAGTGTGACAGCATGTAGGTTGAGCCGTTGGTCATCGGCTGATTAATCCGCACCTCAGCCGAACCGATCCTAGCCGACTTGGCAGCCAGGCGAAAGTCGCAGACCAGGATCAATTCAAACCCAGCACCAACGACCACGCCATTAATGGCGGCAATAGTAGGTTTAGGAAAAGTCCGAATGAAACTCCATACCTCCGTCAGCACAATTAAGAAATCACGGAAGTCAGCCAGGGTGCCCCTGTCCATGACGCGGATATCTGCACCGGCGCAGAATCCTCTTCCTGCGCCAGTAATGACGAGGGCTCGGATATTATTGTCATCACGCGCATCTTCAGCCGCCAGTTTGAGGCTGCGGATCATTGCCGGTGTGATGGCGTTGAGTGCCTGCGGACGGTTCAAGGTCACCCAGGCGGTATGCTCGCGCTTCTCATAGAGGAGATCTTGTAGTTCCATGCCCGTTCCTTTCTCCGGTTGTTCTGCGAACGTGAGAGACAAGCTGAGCCTTCAGGTCGTACAGATGTTGTTCGAGTCCAACCGGGTAGGGTTGCGGATCGACGAAACGTTTGACTCCAGCTTGCAGCCAAGTGAGTTGATCCTGGGCATACTGGCGCACCTGGGAAAGAAGTGGCGCTTCATACACCGCTTCTCCTGCCCGGAACACAGGGATAAGCAGATTGGTGAAAAGCGTACCGTCTGGGAAGGTAGTGTGCTGAGCTGGGTCGAGTGGGTCAACCATAGTGCAGCCCTCAGCCAGACCGGTTTCTTCGTCGTAAATCGCATCACCGAGAAATTCACTTTTAGTGTGATAGCGCCGTGCTTGCAAAATCCCCGGGTCAGAGACCTTCAGCGCTTCTTCCGATAATTTGATTTTGTACTGCCAGGTTTCGCCCGCAGCGCGTACTGCACTGAGTTTATAGACGCCGCCCATCGCGGGTTGATCCTGGGCGGTGACCAGCTTGGTGCCGACACCCCAGACATTGATCATCGCGCCTTGGTCTTTGAGGCTGGTGATGAGGTGTTCATCGAGGTCGTTACTGCCCACGATGACCGCTTTGGGGAACCCGGCTTCGTCCAGAATCTTGCGCGCTGCAATACTCAACTGCACGAAGTCACCTGAGTCTAAGCGGATACCGATCATTTCGTGACCGTGTGCGCGCAGCCACTGTCCTACCCGTGTGGCATTACGAACTCCCTCCAGCGTATCATAGGTGTCCACCAGAAAGATGCTGTTGTTCGGCATAGCCTCGGCATACGCCTGAAACGATTCCAGCTCATCATCGAAAGCCATCACCCAACTGTGCGCATGCGTACCTCGTACGGGGATGTCGAAGAGTTTTCCCGCCAAGACGTTAGAAGTCGCGCCACACCCGCCGATATAGGCGGCCCGCGTCGCGGTGAGGGCACCATCGATCCCCTGCGCCCGCCGCAGGCCGAATTCCAGCACATCTTCTCCTTTGGCGGCCAGGCACACGCGTGCCGCTTTGGTCGCGATAAGCGTCTGAAAATTGATG
>JACQEL010000120.1 GCA_016200595.1 Deltaproteobacteria bacterium | reverse complement strand
TGGCTGTAAATCTGGCTATTGGCTCTCCAGCGGTTTGCACTTGAATGAAGAGAGAAAGAAGGTAGGCCGGAATAAGCGGAGCGTTTCCGGCAGCGACGAGCACGCCGGGAACGGTCTGCGGCCTTATCCCGGCCTACGACTTTTATTGCCCCAAGCACGGCTTGGGGCAAAGCACGGGCGCAGCATGGCTTCGCCCGTTGAAAGCGGGAGCATGGCTCCCGCACTCCACAGAAGAGAAGCACAAATTCTAGACATGAGCCTATATGTTTAGAGACCCCCCGTTCGGTCTGAGCGTACCCTGAGCCCTGAGCCTGTCGAAGGGTCGAAGGGGAAGTCGAAGCACGAACGGAATACCTCTGCTAGCTAGACTGATATGAAAACTGCTCTATTCCGATCTCCGCTCGTTGCTAGTCTACTGGTGAGCGTCTTGGTTTTTCTCGGCGTTTTCACTCTCCGCAGCCTCGGGAGCCTCGAAGCTGTGGAGCTTGCAGCCTACGATTGGTATCTCAGATTACGACCAGACCCTTCGCTGCCAGACTCTCGCATTGTCCTCATTACCATCACTGAAACTGATATTCGTAATCAGGGGCGTTGGCCCTTAACCGATGCGACTCTGGCGCGGGCGCTGGAAATTCTCAGCCAGTACCAGCCACGTGCTATTGGTCTGGATCTGCATCGGGATGTTCCGGTCCCCCCTGGACGTGAAGCGCTGGAAGCGATCTTGACCAGTACTCCTAACATTATCGTCGCGGAGAAATTCGGTCACGGCACAGAGCTTGGCATCCCCCCGCCTTCGGTGCTCGAAAATACCGACCAGGTAGGTTTCAATGACATCGTCGTCGATCCTGGCGGCATCGTCCGCCGTGGCCTGCTTTTCCTCGATGATGGAGTAAACGTCTCCTATGCTTTTGCCTTGCGCTTGGCACTGCTGTACTTGCAGGTGGAAGGGATTACCCCGCAACCTGACGTGTCTAATCCGCAGTACATCCGGCTTGGACACATGACCATACGCCCGCTGGCAGCGAATGACGGCGGGTACGTGGGCGCGGACACCCGCGGATACCAATTCTTGCTCGATTTCAGGGAGATCCGCGGATCATTCCCCTCTTTTTCCCTAACGGCTCTCCTTTCTGGGGAGATCGCCCCGGAGGTCATCAAAGACAAAATCGTACTGGTAGGCGTTGCCGCCGAAAGTGTAAAAGACTTTTTTTACACTCCCTATAGCCGAGGGCTCTACGTCAAGCAGCAAATTCCCGGAATTGCCTTACACGCACAGATTGTCAGCCAATTGCTCAGATCTGGGTTGGAAGGCAGCGCGCCAGTTGCGACCCTGAGTGAGTGGTATGAAGGAGGCTGGGTCCTACTGTGGAGCATGCTGGGGGGCATATCGGGTCTATGGGTACGCTCACCGTGGCGCTTTTTGCTGTTAGCTGCGAGCGGTCTGCTGATCCTCAGCCTGGTGGTCTATTGGGCATTTCTGCATGGGTGGTGGATTCCCTTAGTCCCTCCAGCTATAGCCTGGCTGCTCTCTGCGACTATCCTCACCGCCTATATGTCAAATCAAGAAAAGGGACAGCGAGCACTCCTGATGCAACTGTTCGCCAAACACGTCTCTCCAGAAATAGCCGAGGCGGTGTGGCAGCAACGGGAGCAATTTTTACGCGGCGGCCGGCCCCGCTCTCAGGAGTTGATGGTCACCGTCCTGTTTTCCGACCTGAAAGGATTTACTTCGGTCTCCGAAAAGATGACCCCACAAGCGCTCATGGACTGGTTAAATATCTACGCGGAAGCTATGGCGCAGTTGGTCATTGAACATGGGGGCGTCATCGACGACTACGCCGGCGACGGTCTCATGGCAAACTTTGGGGTCCCTTTAGCTCGAACCACCGAAGCGGAGATCGGCCAAGATGCTAAGAATGCGGTGAATTGCGCCCTTGCCATGGAAAGAGAGTTGAACCGGCTCAACATTCTCTGGCAGGAGCAAAACCTCCCTACCATGGCTATGCGCGTGGGAATTTTCACCGGGCCCGCGGTGGCCGGCAGTCTCGGGAGTGCACAGCGCCTGAAGTACACCATAGTAGGGGACACTGTGAATATTGCTTCCAGGCTGGAGAGCTTCGATAAGGACCTTGTCGAGCAAAATCTCACCCAAAATCCATGCCGCATCCTCATTGGTGAAGCTACGCTCCAGTATCTGGATGAGCAGTTCAAAACGCAAAGGATTGGGGAGGTAAGCTTAAAAGGGAAGGAACAGAAAATAACTGTGTACCGCGTCGTTGGGCGCGAGGATTTCAGCTCCTAAACCACGATGCATGAGGTGGGTACACTCGGGGTAGCGTGCGCTGTGCGCACGTCTTCTCTGTCCGCCGCCATTTTCGTGCGCATAGCGCACGCTACGGCATGCCGACAACACGGGCGCTTGGGAGTTCCCTCTCCCACAAGGGGAGAAGAAACCCTTCATTCCTGCGTAAGTCGTCAAATGGTCGTCACGTGATCCAATTTCTCGCGGTTGGGAGTCTTACTTGATAGTGGTTCTTGAGTGGCCTCATAACCATGGTCCGGAAAGGAAGTGTATGAAGCACACCAGGATTCTCGCGCGCATGATAGTCGTCGGACTTATGGCGGTGCTCCCAGATGCCGTGACTGCCGCAGAGCAGCGAAAAGATCAGCCCGCAGACCACACGAACAATGAGCAAAAGGCAGTCCCCTCGACTCCTACAGCTACACCACCGGGGGCCGCATCGTCAGGCAATGACAAGGTGTCAAACCAGAAGTCAGCCGCTGCGCCACTTACCCTCTTGTATAAACCGCCCCTCGGGCTCGGGGCTCCGACTGGCCTAGTCGCGGGCGGCAGCCGTGGAACGAATACCTGTCGCTCGGGTGATGCTGGTAACGAGAATACCGTACTCACGCTGTCGGTACTGGCACCTGCGGACCATATCGGCTTGACGGTCCACGAACAGCCGTCTCTGTATTGGTATCTCTCGGCGCCGTCGGGTTGTCAGGTTGAAGTGACACTTACTGATGAGCGGGCTGTCGAGCCCCTGCTCGACCTGAATCTTAACCCGCCAATCAAGCCCGGCGTACAGCGCGTGCGGCTGGCAGACCACGGCGTGCATCTCTCGCCAGGGGTACAGTATCAATGGGCTGTGGCGTTGGTTCCCGATCCTGAGCACCGTTCCAAGGATATAGTCGCTGCTAGCGGAATAGAACGTATTAAGGCTACAGAAGCGCTCCAGGCCAATCTGGCGCAAGCAGACAAGACGACGGTCCCCGCTCTCTACGCTGAGGCGGGTCTATGGTACGACGCCGTGGCAGCGATTTCGGACCTAATCACTGATGTGCCCGAGAATCCAGGGCCGCGGATGCAGCGCACGACGCTCCTAGAGCAGGTGCAGCTACCCGACGTAGTCGCGTATGAGAGGAAGCTCAGCTACCAGCAAAACAGGCTCGGGCAATGAGGATAGAACCGTGCAGAGAGCATACGCCTCATCCCTTGTACGGAGAGGTCTGGTTGCAACTCCTCAATTGGGGTCCAATCCCCTGATTGGATAAAGCTTGCCCAGTAGAATGGGTGATGCCACTTCGTACTGTGGAGCATCTGTAACTGCACGTGCCGTAGCGCTTCGGCGCGCCCTTCGCCCAAAATGAGTTTCGCGTAATAGGCCATCATCAGATCGCGCGTTGCCGTGTCTTCTACCTTCCACAGGCTCATTACCTGACTCTCTGCTCCTGCCATGCCGATCGCTCGCCTGAGCCCATAGACCCCTTCGCCGTTCTGGATATCTCCCATGCCTGTCTCACACGCCGACAGCACCACTAGCTTCGTTCCCCAGAGGTCTAGGCCGGCCGCTTCCAGCGCCGTTAACATCCCATCCTCACTTCCGTCTCCCTGTTGGTTCGCCCCGGCGAGAGCCAAGCCTGAACGTAACAAGGGGTTTTCCCAACGCGGAGGCATGGCGTGCCCAAGGCTACCAGCCGAATGCAGCTCGACGAACCCCAAGCCCTTCAGCACCTCTTCCTCGTGATTCGTCACGAAGAAGCCGTGAGTAGCAATGTGAAGGATACGGGGTCCTTGGATCTGCTTCAACGCAGTCTCGGTCGCTGCCGCCCCGGTCAGTACGGAAGGGGAGCAGGTTGAGCTCTCCATCAGGAGAGAGCAGAATCAGCTGAGCATCACCCAGCAAGAGACGTACGGGCCGCATCACCTGCTCATCAAGCGCCCGGGCCAGCGTCTGCACATCTTGATAGTCAGGATCACTGAGAGCACGGCGCACTTGGCTAATGGCTCGATCAATGGGAGCGGCTTCCCCCAGGTCTACCCAGGCAGGGTCACCTTCACGGCGCAGCACATAGGCCGCATAGCGGTTCGCTCCCCACCTGTCCGTTGGGTCCTGCGCTACCAGGTGGAAAGGCTTGTAGAGCACGAACTCCACTAAGGCCGCCTCTCTCGGAATATGCTGCTGCACTTCTCCAATAGTCACTAAACGCGACTGAGCGCGAAACGCGGCGCTACGGGCGCTGATCTGCGCCTCGAGTTCCTGGGCCTGCGCCTCGACCTGCATCATCTGGACTCGGTACTGTTGCGAGTCTCTACTACCCGGCCCCTTGAGAACCCAGTTGGCGAGTTGCGCGCGCAGGGTAGCGAGCTGCGCAAGCGCAGCTTGATCGTCCGAACTTAGGTGTCGCCGCAAGGTTGCCAGGCTGTCGGTCAGGGCGTCCAGCACCCGGCCTTTCCGTTGCAATACAGCCGTAAGTGCAAGGCGTGCGGCCTGCGGCTCGTGCGGAGCAAAGCGAAGATGGAGGGACACGGTGAAGTGCATTTCATCAGTAAAAGTGGCAAGATAAGCTCGTTTCTCCTCTTCAGAGCCCGTAGCGAGAAGCAAGGTGAGATAGTGCTCGCGAATGTCATTGCCGCGAGTTTGCAAGGCAATCGCTTGCGCCTCAGCACCTTGCGCTGTGTACAGGATGGCAAGGCCATGCAAAGTCGCCGCCACAGTCGGATGCTCAGGACTCAGCTCTGTCTCTCGGATGGTTAGTGCCCGTTGAAACAGTGGTTCTGCCCGTCCATACTCTCCCTGCTCCCGGTACAGGGTCGCCAGGTTATACAAGGCCGTGGCCACATTGGGGTACTCGGGACCTAAGCTCTTCTCCCAGATCGTTAGTGCCCGCTGAAACAGGAGTTCTGCCCGTCCATACTCTCCCTGCTCCCGATACAGGGTTGCCAGGTTGTTGAGGGCAGTTGCCACAGCAGGGTGCTCGGGACCTAACCTCTTCTGCCAAATCACTAGTGCTTGCTGAAACAGCGGCTCTGCCCG
The DNA here is from genome assembly GCA_016200595.1 of Deltaproteobacteria bacterium. Classification (GTDB taxonomy): domain Bacteria; phylum Desulfobacterota; class Binatia; order Bin18; family Bin18; genus JACQEL01. The sequence continues at coordinate 5,057 of JACQEL010000120.1, read as the reverse complement.
CCCGTATTCCTTCTTCTCTCGGTACAACTCGGCCAGGTTGTTGAGGGTGGTGGCCACATTGGGGTGCTCAGGACCTAAGCTCTTCTCCCAGATCGCCAGTGCCCGCTGAAACAGCGGCTCGGCGTGGTCATAGTCCCCTTTGGTCACATACAGTCCGGCAAGACTATCGAGGGTAGTGGCAGCGTATGGATGTTCTGGACCTCCGGCTTTCTCTTGGACCACCAGTGCCTGCCGAAACAATGGCTCTGCGCGATCGTAGTCCCCTTTGGCTAAGTACAATGCTGCCAGACTGTGGAGAGTTGCCGCAACAGCGGGATCCTCCGAACCTAGCACTTTCACTTCAATCGCCAAGGCACGCTGAAAGAGCGGTTCGGCTCGCTCGTACTCACCCTTGGTCTGGAAGAAATAGGCGAGGCTATGCAACGTAGTAGCAACCTGTGGGTGCTCTGGCCCCAGCGCTTTTTCTTCGATCGCCAGGGTGCGCTGCAGCAGCGGTTCGACCCGACCGTATTCGCCTTTGGCTAAGTATAAGCCGGCGAGGTTATGGAGAGTTGCTGCGACATTGGGGTGTTCAGGGCCCAGAGTCCGCTCTTGGATCACTAGAGCCCGTTGCCACAAGCTCTCGGCCCGAGCGTACTCACCTCGTTCTTGATAAAGCCTCGCAAGGCTAAAAAGGGTGATGACGACGTTGGGATGCTCGGGACCTAACGCCCGCTCTTGGATCGTTAAAGCGCGTTGCCACAGACTCTCGGCCTGAGCATACTCACCCTTTGCCCAGTGTTGTTCTGCACGGCGGCTCAAGGCAACTCCTTGCTCGACAGCACGAGCGTTCTGGGTGGGTGGAGTGCGCTTGGTGCGGGCAATTTCTGCCTTGTTCGTCTCTGCCTGTCCTCTCAATGGGTGATATGCGAGAGACCAGCAGATGCACGGGAGCATGATCCTCCAGAACACTCGCATCGCCTTGCCGAGCAGGAACTCTCGTGTCATGTCTCGTCAGTTCGTTAGCCGGAAAGTAGGGCAGGATCCGCCCTTTATGGAGTGCGTCGCCAACGGCGGCGCTGTGGCTGACGAACATTGAGGACTGCAGGGGACGCGCTCCGCGCGCAGCCAAAGCGGCGTCACAGCCGCCGCACTCCAAAGAAGGGCAAACCGCTCTTAAATTTGTGAGACACGGTACTAATCAGGCACAGGCTGCAAATTCTCAATTTCCCAACCAGAGGAGTCACCGCGCCGACCGATGTCTGCAATATAGGAGACTGGACCTTTGGTGTAGAAGCGGCCTTCCTTACTGAGCACGGTAGTGACTTGGGCAAACTCCACCGACACTCGGCTCTCCTGATCGTTGACTCGAACAGACTGGACATCGAAGACAAGAGAGAGGCGACGACTCTCCTCAAAGAGCTGCTCTATAGTGGTGTGCCATTCCCCACTCATTTTCCACAGGTGATCCAACGCGCTCATATCCCGAGCTTCGTAAGCAGTTTTATACGCCTCTAAGACGGTTACGGCTGCCTCCTGTGGCGAGAGAGAGGAAGAGATAACTGTAGAGATTGATCCAGGACTTCCACTTCTTTCTGATCCGGCTCTCAGCCCTCCGGTAGACGGCGAAATGTCGAGAGCCGGGCCAGAAAAAGGATGAGGCAAGAAGTCAGACGAGACCACACGGATTCCCAGAAGGAGAGCAATCCCATAGGCAAAGGCTGGGTGCAGGATTAGGGAACGCAAGGCCTCCAGGAAGCGGGTGAGTGAGAATTCTTCGAGAACTGGCCGTTCTACTACTGTTGTTTGCCCTGGTTGCTCTTCCTCAATCCACTTCTGAATGAGCGTGAAATTAAACGAGGCCAAAAGGGACAGTTCTTCTCTGCAGGCGGGACAGATCTGCAAGTGTTGAGTGATCAAGAGCCGATCCGCTTCAGCGAGACTTTCCCGACGGTTGTGGAACTGGGCGAGGAGTTCCTCCGCGGGGTGAGTCGCTACGGCATTTCGGCCAGCCGATTGCAACAGATCTCCGAGTTGTGTCCACTGAAAGACTTTTGCCGAGCAGGCCTCACAATATAGGGCGTGCTGTCGGAACTCTTCCCACTCTCGGCTCTGCGGCTCAGCGAGAAAGACCGCAAGATTTACTTCCGATGCCTTACGGCAGTTTCCAGGCATACCTGAGGTTCCTCTTCTCCCAGCACGGTCTAGGGGTAGGATCGACTCCTTTTCAAGTAAGACTGTCAATCTTGAGCGATTGGATCATCCTCCCTTGAGGACTCCGGTGAGTTGAACCTGAAGCTGTCCCAAGCCGAGCCGCAGATAACGCTTAAGGCTCCCTAGCGGAATACCGGTTGCCTCGGCAGCTTCTTGATAGGTTCGCCCCTCAATATAGACGGCTTGAATAGCCCGGCGCTGGTCCGCCGGCAAATGATCGAGTGCCGAGCGCAGTGTCAGGATAGTCTCGTCATTCCCAGGCTCTTGCTTTACCGGCTCGGGAGCCTCTTCCATAGCGGGACTACTCCGTGCCTTGAGGAAATCGTAGAACTCGTTGCGCGTAATGGTACGGACGTAAGCAACGAAAGCCTGAGACTCGCGTAACGGTCCCCGGCAAAAGCTCTTCACCAGTTTCATCAAAACGGTTTGTCGCAAATCTTCCCACTGATCGCGATGGTCCCAGGCCTGGAGGGTTACTAAGAAGCCAGAAACAAGCCGGTTCAGTTTGAGGAAGGCCAGCTGTTTGGCGTCAGCCTCACCATGGAGTAGGGTTTCCATAACTGTACCCCAGTCTTCATAGGAGCTGCTTCTCGTGCCCTGCTTTTCCACCATATACCGCCGGCTCACAAGCTTTGGCCATCAGCAATACGCTACTCGGCCAGCTTTATACAAGAGGCGAGCCGAGCGACCGCGCCAGGCGAAAACCAATCAGATTGAAACGAAAATCTGGACTGTTGCGAAAGCGGTACGCTACCCGGCAGAACTGAGGAAAGAGCAACCAAGCGCCTCCTCGCAACACACGGACTGTGCCTTTCTCTGGTCCGCGGGGATTATTCAGCGGAGAGCGGGCATAATATTTTGCCTCGTACCAGTCTGCCACCCATTGCCAGACATTTCCCGCCATATCGTAGAGTCCATAGCCATTCGGGGGGTAGGAGCCTACAGGTGTCGTACCTGTGCGGTTGTCGTAATTGGCGAGACTGGGATCGATCTCATCACCCCAAGGGTACAGCTTTCCTGCCAAACTGCCACGAGCAGCCTTTTCCCATTCGGCCTCGGTTGGCAGCCGTCCGCCGGCCCACTCACAGTAGGCTTGAGCATCTTGCCAACTGACCAGCGTGACTGGATGCTGATCTCGCCCCGGCGGGTACGTCCGTTTTTCCTGATCCCAGTTATCGAATTGCATGCGGTTATCATCAAGGTACGGCACCCGATGACCGGTCTCGGCGACAAACCGTTGATACTGGGCATTGGTCACCGGGCAAGTGCTAAGATAAAAAGCGTCGAGAACCACTTGATGAATCGGTCGCTCGACAGGGAATCCGGCTTCACTACCCATGAGGAATTCGCCCGCCGGGATGAGGACCAGCGTTGAACCGTCCTTTGCCTTCAGGAGTTCAGTAAGAATGCTAGACGGCATCAGTTAAAGTCCAGAACGTGGAGGTCTTTGCCCGAGGTGTCGGGACAGAATCCCACACTATTTGCTCCCAGTGATGATTGTCCGTTCCTCATGGCTGCAATGACTCAAGGGCTCAATTCTTCAATCAGCGTCTTGGCCTCTTGCAAGTCCGCCGTATCAAACCCTTCGGTAAACCAGTGGTAGATCTCGGACAACGTGTTACGTGCTTCGTGGTGCTTTCCTTGTTGCTGCCACAGACGAGCCAAACTCAGCGTTGCGCGTAGCTCCAGCGACTTCGCCTGCTGCTTGCGTGCGATGGCGATGGCCTTCAGGAAGTAGCCTTCCACTTCGACTTCTCTTGTAGGGTGGGCAGAGCCCACCGTTCCTGCTTCCGCGATCCTCACATTTTGGTGGGCAGTGCCCACCCTACCTAGAAGCGTCTCTGCGACTTGGGACTTGGGACCTGGGGCTTGAGACTGCAGCGTTAGCTGCCCTTTTAATCGATACAGTTCGGCTTCGTTCCAGCGTTCCTCATTCTTCTCCACCACCGCGAGCGCCTCAGCTATCACCCTCAGCCCCTCTTCCGCCTGGCCGCCGTGCGCATAGCCCTGAGCCAACGCACCCAGAAATAGTGGGACAAACACCTCTGTCCCCATGGCCCGCATAGCAGCCAGCCCCTCCCGGAGCTGCACCAGTCCGGCTTTTCTCTGCTCCCGGGCACCGGACAGCGCGGCACGCTCGACGAGTGCCCAGCCCTGCAGTCTAATCCCAACGCCCAACCAGAATGCAAATCCGTGCTCGTGAGCGAGGGTCAGTAACACCTCCGCCTGGGCGAGGGCCTCTTGGCCCTCGCGGCGGAACAGATGTACCAAGGTAACCTGACCCAGCGCGCCCACCAAGCTCAAGGGATGCGACAGGGCTTGGGCTAAGGAGAGCCCGTGATGGCCTCGCTCCAGGGCTTGGGCCGGGTAACCACGAGACCAGAGGGTCTGCGCTGCATAGGTTAGAGCCATTAACCCCGGGTCCTGTCCCAAATGGTAGGTCAGGGCACGGTGGGGCTTGGGGTCATAGAAAGCCCCAGCTTGCTCAATGTGCGTTTGCGCGAGGGTGAACTCTCCAAGCCAAAGCAATGTCCCTCCCAATATTGAATGGGCCGCCAAGAACAGGGTTGAGTCTTGCTGTCTTTGAGCTAAGTCGAGGAGCTGTTCCCCCAAGGCGAGCGACGCGGTGTGATTCCCTCGCACTGCGTTAAATGACCACCGCCCATACAGGACTTGCGCGACCTGGAGCGACTCCCCCACCTGCAGACAGAGCTCCTGCGCGCGGGTGTAGGTCTGTTCCACTTCGGTGGCACCATACCCCTTCGTGGCCATCAACGAAGTTCCGAGACTGAGGTGGAGGGTGAGTTCTTGGCGGGCTCGGGCGGCTGTGTCTGTCAGGGTCTTGAGGAGTTCAAGAGCCGTGG
>JACQEL010000119.1 GCA_016200595.1 Deltaproteobacteria bacterium | reverse complement strand
CGATCAGGGCCCGCAGATCGTTGAGACTTTTTTCAGTAATGAGCGAAAAACGCGGCTGATTTTCCGGCATAGTTAACCTGCACTCCTTTTCTAAGCTTTTTCGAGATTTGACACCTCGTTCCCAGGCAGAGCCTGGGCATGAGAAACACTCCTCTCCTAAGCTTGTTCGGTATTCATTTCACTGCGGTAATGCAAACACTAGCAGCTCATCCCCGGTCTTATAGCCGAAGAGCGGATTTCCACCGGCGGCAACGGCAATATACTCCGTACCAGCGACTTCGTAGGCGATCGGCGGCGCGTTGACGCCAGCTTCGGTCTGGACTTGCCAGAGTAATTCTCCGGTGGTGGCGTGAAAGGCATCAAGACGCCCACTCCCTTCACCGACGAAGACGAGACCGCCCTTAGTTACGACGACTCCTCCGATTAACGGCTGCTCTAATTTTTTCTGCCAGACAATCCGCCCAGTCTTGGTATCGATCGCACTGAGCGTGCCCCAGCGCGGCTCGTCGGTAGGTGTGGTGGTGATGTAGTGCACCGGAGGATGATCGCCCTCTCCAGGGTCAGTATGCACGGTGTAGCGGGTGGGCATGTGCACCGCCGCGATATAGACCATGCCACTTTCCGGGGTGTAGGCCGCTGGTGACCACGAGGCGCCCCCACCCGCTCCCGGGGCGATTCGCACCCCCTCGGGGCTCGGTGGCGTAAAGATGTTTTCTTGCGGCACGAAGGGTTCAGACTTGTAGAGCAACGCGCCGGTGGCGCGCTCGTGCGCATAGAACCACCCCGTTTTGCTGGCCTGCCCCACGGCCTGGACTTTTTTACCGTTGACCTCGGCGTCAAAGAGCACGGGCGGGCTGGCGACATCGTAGCCCCACAGATCGTGCGGCACTTGTTGATAATGCCACCGCAATTTTCCGCTCTCGACGTCCAAGGCTATGAGAGACACAGAGTACAAGTTATCACCGGGGCGAGTCAGCCCATCCATTTGTGGAGACGGATTGCCGACGCCTAAGAATAGCAGGCCCAAAACTGGGTCGAGCGCCGGGGTGGTCCACGTCGAGCCCCCACCAGTTTTCCAGGCCTCGGCGTAGGTAGCAAAGGCGGCTTTTTCCGCGACGAGGTCGCGGTGGAGCGGTGCCCCATCTAGGGTAGTCGCACGCCACTCGCCTTCCCAACCGGTGTCCGGGATCGTGTACCAGCGCCATAGTTCTTTGCCCGTTTCCGTGTCAAAGGCCGCGAGAAAGCCACGGCGACCATACGCGCCGGCCATGCCGACGACGGCGCCGATCGGTTGTTTGCCGTGCGAGTTATCGAGATGCAGACCGTAGCCCGCGCCGGTCACGCCGACAATCACTTTTCCGTGGTAGACCAGCGGGGCCATGTTAGCCCCGACCCCACTCGCGCCAGTCACCGCAGCTTGGCGCAGCGGGTCGGTGGCGGATAGGACTTCGGCGGTCTCGGTCTTTCCTGCTTCTGCGGAAGCCAGGGCAACGTCCCACACGAGTTTCCCGGTCTGCTGATCTACCGCGATGAGATGCGCATCCGCGGTCGCCATGTAGATTTTTCCATACCCCAACCCAGCGCCGCGATTGGCCGCGCCACAACAGAGGTTTTTGCTGTTGAGCGGATATTCGTAGCGCCACAGTTCTTTGCCCGTTTGTGCATCGAGCGCGACAATATGATTCCTCGGCGTGGTAATGTACATGACACCGTCAGCAATGAGAGGCGTGGTCTGGAATGCTTCCTGGATACCGGTGCGAAACTTCCAGCGCAGCCGCAAGGATTTCACATTCTGTGTATTGATGTGGTCCAACGCGACGTAGCGTTGGTTGGTGTAGTCATGACCCGGAAGGAGCCAGTTCTTGGCGTCCTGACTAGCAGCAAGCAACCGAGCGGTGTCGATCGGATCTCCCCAGGTCGAAGGACTGCTACAGAGCAAGACCGCCGCGATCAGGCTGATTGGCAGTAGGGAAGTAGCCTGGATGAAGCGTAGCGGAATCCAGGATGTAAGAGTCCCCCGGATTTCATCCGGGCTACAGCTGCTGACGCTCATTCCGTTCCCCCTCTTCTCCTCTTTACTCAGCGGCTGGCCATAAACTGCCGCATCAACTCGCCCATTGGTGTCGCTGGGCCCACCTGCGTTAAGATTTCGCTTTCTTTTGTCGAGGCCATTGCCGACCCTCCTTTTTTTGCTCAGAGGAGAAAATGACTGACAAACGCGACTACCGCCTCTTGCCGTCGTGCGCTGCACTCTGGGAGAGGAGATATTCCTGCACCGCAGTAGCCCGCCGCAGGAAGTGAATACCGCTGCTGATCTCTTGGTCAGACAGCTGATCCACAATCTGTTGTAAGAACTGCCGTCCCTGCGTCACCATGGTCGAGAGAAACCGCTCTCCTCTCGGGGTGAGCAACACCTGTTTTTCGCGGGCCGACTGTGGATCTTCCACGATCTGGATAAGGTTCAGGGGTGGGCGGGCCATACTGCGTAGGGCTTTGGTGATCGCTGAGCTGCTCACCTCAAACCAGGTCTGGATCAACCGCTCGATATCTTTGCGGCGCATGCGTCGCTCTTGCCCGCCTTCAGAGCGGATGAGCCAGAGAATCGCCACCTGCTTGCGCGAGAGCTGGCCACAGCGCACCGTGTCTTCGAGCGCCATTCCGCCCTTGTAGTGGAACGGATAGAAGAGATCTAATAACTCAGCCGCAGGATTGGTTTCTTTGTCGGTCTTAGAGGCAATAGCCGTCATGATTTCTTTCACCTCAGGCGCATAAGCGTTCTATCATACAAAATTGCGAAAGGAAAAGATTTCTCTTGGCCAGCCTGAGGCTGAATGAGATTT
>JACQEL010000139.1 GCA_016200595.1 Deltaproteobacteria bacterium | reverse complement strand
GCCCGCGCGCCGGTACGCATGACGCTGGAAGACTGGAACCTGTTCGACAGCATTCCGGCCTGGAAGGATGCCACGCTCGGCACTACTGAAGAACGCAAAGCCAAAATGTCGCGGCCCGAGTTGCGCGCGGAGATGCGGGCTGACTACGATGCGGGCGGCATGGAGACCTTGAACATTGTCTTTGGGGAATTTCATAAGTTCATCGCCCGCAAAGTGCACAATCGCGACCTCAAGCTGAAATATGAGGGATTGTCGGTCGCGCAGATTGCCGAGAAAGAGAGCAAGCATGTCATCGACGCCATGCTCGATCTCTCGGTGGCCGACGAGCTACGCACAGAATGGGCGGGTCCAGTGGAGAACGCCAACGTGGCGGGCTTCAAGGACCTGATGAACTCCCCCTACATCATGCCCGGCGTCTCCGATGGCGGCGCCCATGTGAAGTTCATCACCCCGGCTATCTATCCGACCGAAGTGCTGTCCTGGCTGGTGCGCGAGACCGGCGTGCTGACCCTCGAAGAGGCCCATTTCCGGCTGAGCGGTTTGATGGCGTGGGCCGCAGGCTTCAGGGATCGTGGCACCCTGCGGGAGGGGATGGCCGCGGACATCGTGGTCTATGATCCCAACACCGTGCACGCCCTGCCCAGTGAGATCCTCTACGACCTGCCGGCTAATGAATGGCGGCGGGTGCAAAAGGCGGAGGGCTACAAACACATCCTCGTCAACGGGGTCGAGACGTTCCAGGATGGTAACTGCACCGGTGCTACCCCGGGTCAACTCCTGCGCAACGGCGCGGCCAGATAGAAGACACTCACAGAACAGCAGTTCTCATGATGGATAGAAATGAGCCAGCGCAGTAGGCCGGGATAAGGCCGCAGGCCGTTCCCGGCGCTCAGAGAGCCGGAAACGCTTCGCTTATTCCGGCCTACCCGGGGTCTCGACAGGTCAAAATGAGAATTGCTGCTCACCGAGGGGTGGTGCGCAAATCGTGTTCACCACCCTTCCCCTGCAGCCACCTTGACTCTCGCAGGAGGGACAATGGATCAGGAGCTACGGTCAGGAGACCAAGCCCAAGCAGCGCAACCGTTGCTGACATTGACTGACATCGCGGTAGAGAGGATTAAGCAAGCCCTGGAACAGCCAGGGGTGAAAGCCGGCGGGATTCGCCTGACGGTCCTGGGTTCAGGCTGCAAAGGATTCCACTATAGTCTGACCCTGGCCAAGGCTGCCCACGCGGATGATGAGGTGGTTGAGCAAAATGGGGTAACCGCGTTTCTCGACCCCGTCAGCGCCCAGCATCTGCGGGGGACACGGTTGGATTATGTCAGCAATCGGCATGGGACGGGGTTTCATTTTTTTGGACTGGACGCGGCCCGGACCATTGGCTGTGGCTCCCCTGCCCTGCTGCGTCGCTGCATCGCCGGGAACATCCGCACGACAGGCTGTATCAACAGCGCCAAGCGACCGCTACTGGAAGTAGGCCAAGAGGTTGCTCAACCGAGTGTGGAGAGCAGAACCAGTGTCGCCCATCCGGGCCTGCGTCCGTTGTCTATCTGTACGACGTGCCACTACGTTGTATGTCGCTGTGAAAAGATGGGCTGAGCAGATAGGCGGGGCCGGCGGTGGTGCGCCGCACCTCCCGTATGACACAGGAGGGACACTCGGTGTCCGAGCTACAGCGCTTCGGCAGACAACGGTGGCTACTCCTTTTCGTGTTGCTCCTCGCGGTTCCCGGAGGAGGATATTACGGCTTCCGCGCCTGGAGCTACTACTCTAGCCATGTGACGACGGACAACGCGTATGTCCACGCCGATGTGGCACAGATCACGCCGCGCATTGCCGGGACGGTCGAAGCCATACTCGCGAAAGAGAATTGGTGGGTCAAACCTGGACAAGTACTGGTCCGTTTGGACCCACGCGACTCCGAAGTCCGACTCGCCGAAGTGCAAGCTGCCTTAACCCACGCCAGAGAAACGGTCGATCAACTCTTTGCCGCCGTGACCGTGGCGGAGGAGCGACGAAAAGCGACGCAGGCACAGATCCAGACCGCACAAGCGGAAGTCGTCACTGCCCAAGCCGAGTTCCGTCAGGCGGAACTGGATTTTCAGCGCGCCACCCAGTTGTCCGAAGAGAAAATCATTCCCATACAGCGGTTCGACCAGGCGAAAACCCAATATGACACAGCCCTGTCTCGGTTCCATGCCAGACAACAACAACTGGAAGAAGCCAAGAAGATGGAGACGACACGAGGACGTGAGTGGGAGCAGGCACGAGCGGCGTTGGGCCAAGCAGCCAGCGGCGAACGATCTGAGCACTCGCTGGTCAAGCAAGCCGAGGCAGCGGTACACGAAGCGGAATTAAACCTGAGCTATTGTACCCTGGTGGCGCCGGTCGAGGGCTTGATGAGTCGCAAAGCGATCGAAGTTGGCCAGCGAGTGCAACCGGGCCAACCGCTCATGGCCGTCGTCCCTCTGCATCTGGTCTATATCGAGGCGAATTACAAAGAGACTCAGCTCACCCATGTCCGGGTGGGGCAGCCAGCGGAAATTCGCGCCGATATTTACCCGGACTACGTGTACCGCGGGCAGGTGGAGAGCTTGAGCGGCGGCACCGGCGCCGCGTTCTCGCTCCTGCCGCCGGAGAACGCGACCGGAAACTGGGTCAAAGTGGTGCAACGGCTGCCAGTGAAAATCCTGCTGGCCGAACCGCCCCCGCCAGAGAAGCCTCTGCGGGTGGGGCTGTCCGTTGAGGTGTCGATCGACATCAGTAATCGGCAAGGCCCGCTGATCAACTGGCCTGGGCAAGAACACGGGCAAGCACTGAGTGCCGCAGAGAACCACGAGCTCCAGGACCCGGCGCGCCTGCCGTCGGCTGCCACAGCGCCGTCAAATGCGGAATAACCTTCAGTGAGAAAACCAGGGTAGACATGGAACAGACGCCTCGAACAACCCCCGCCGCTCCGGCGGTAAGAGCTGGCAAATGGCTCGTCGCCCTAGCGGTCATGCTGGCGACCATCGTGGAGGTGCTCGACACCACTATCGCCAATGTGGCGCTTGACCACATCCGCGGCAGCCTGTCCGCCGGGGTGGACGAAGCCGCCTGGGTGCTCACCTCGTACATTATCGGCAACGCCATCATCATTCCTCTGACTGGGTGGTTGGGCAGTGTCTTTGGCCGCAAGCGGTTCTTTATTTTCTGTATTCTCCTCTTCACCGGCAGTTCTCTCTGCTGTGGTGCTGCCCCGAACTTGCAGGTCTTAGTTGCCTTCCGCGTACTCCAGGGATTGGGTGGCGGAGCCATGATGCCACTCTCGCAAGCGATCCTGATGGAAACCTTTCCGCCCCAGGAGCAGGGGATGGCGATGGCGGTGTGGGGCGTAGGCATGATGTTCGGGCCCGTGCTCGGTCCGATTTTGGGCGGGTGGATCACCGATAACTACAGCTGGCGCTGGATTTTTTATGTCAACGTGCCCGTCGGGGCGCTGGCCGTACTCTTAATTACTTTCATCCTCGTGGATCCGCCCTACATCAGGCGCCCGAGCAAACACATTGACTGGCTGGGGCTCTCCTTGCTGGTGCTCGGCATGGGGTGTCTGCAAATCCTCCTTGATAAAGGGGAGCGAGTGGATTGGTTTAACTCTAACCTCATTGTCATTTTGGCGATCCTGTCCGCTTGCAGCTTTCTCTGGTTCGTATGGCAAGAGCTGCGCAGCCAAGAACCTATCGTAGACCTGCGCATCCTGCGCAATCGCACGTTTGCCGTAGGGACCGTGTTTACCACGGTCGTCATGTTTGCCCTCTACGGCACCTTCGTGCTGATCCCTCTCTACTGCCAGTTGGTGGCGGGGTATACGCCCCTGCTCGCCGGCAAAGTGTTGTCTCTGCAGAGCGTCGGCACCTTTCTCTCGATGTTGCTGGCTGGACGCCTGTTTAACTATCTTGATCCCCGCGCGATGGTGGCCCTGGGATGCCTGGCCGCGGGCTTTGGCTCCTGGGACATGACGTCTTTCAACCCGGGGACTGACTTCTGGGCAATTGCCTGGGCTGGGTTTTTCCGCGGGGCGGGATCTGGGCTGATTTTTGTCCCACTGACCACTCTCAGCTTAGGAGCGGTGCCCAAGGAACAGATGGCGAACGCCTCTGGACTCTTCAATATGGTCCGGACCGTGGGCGGCAGCATCGGCATTGCCATCTTGGTGGCATTCTTGAGTCGCGGGTCGCAAATCCATCAACACTACCTGACCGCGCATGTGCATCCCTATAATCCGGCGCTCTGGCAGCGCTTTGCGCAGGCTGGGGCTGCGGTTCAGCCAGGAATAGTCGGGAACGGCATGCCCAGTGAGTCCCTCTTGGCCATGGTCTATCAGGAAATCCAGCACCAGGCCCTACTCCTATCGTTTGTGGATGACTTCCGCTTGCTGGCCTATCTCTTTTTCGCGTTGACACCGTTCGTGTTCCTCATGCGCCGGTCACAGACCAAAGGCAGCGTCGCCGCGCATTGACCCGGAAGCGGCAGCACGCCTCCAGGGTGACTACACCCGTGGCAGCGTATAGAGGGGTGGGTCCTCAGCAGTCGCACAGGTGACGGTATCCACCCCGGGGATGGTTTTGGCCGTCTGGGTTGCCAACGCCGCCCACTGCGGGCCGAACACGGCCCCTTCTAGGAACACCGCCGCGCCTTCCGCGCGGACCTGAATTGCCAACGTGTTGAGCTCGGGGACACACAAGAGGGCGGCCCGCACCTGGGTCGCGAGGCTCAGATCTTGCAGCGTCCGTTGCGAGGCGGGGGTGGGCTGAAAAAGATCTAACCGCACGGTTTGCACAAGCACCTGCGAGAGGCTCTCCAGCGTGCCGCGTTCGCTGTTGAGCACGAGATCGTAATGCACTGGAGAGGAACAATCGGTGTGGAACAGATTGGTGAGCCGTGCGGCGGATTCCTCATCATAGCGTCGGACTCGCGCTTCGGCTTCGCTGAGGGGCAGGCGCTCTTCTTCGGCCACGCGCGCGGCGCGCACCGCGAGGGGCGCCGTGATGCGCACCCGGAGTGCGTGCGCAATGCCTTTCAAGAGCAAGGGGGCGGCGCGTCCGGCAATCACGGTATCGCCTTCGACCGCAAACGCGTAGACCGCCGCCTGCAGAAAGACCAGATAACGGTCGCGGTCTCGGTGAAAACGCTCCCACACAGTGGGTTTGGTCTCCTCCAGGTGGAGCAACTTGTCTTCGCGCACGTCATAGCGACGCGCGGCTTCTAAGATGACCTCTCGGTCGACGAAGCGGTACCCCAGCCGCGCGGCCACGGCCTTGCCGATCTGCGTGCCCCCGCTGCCCATTTCCCGCGAGATGACGATGAGACTCATGCCGTCCCTCCTGACAAAATCTCTAGCGCGGCGCGCCAGCATTGCCGGCCTCGCCGAGCCTTGGTCCCTCAAGGACTTCTGGCATACCACAGAGGCCGCTCATCTCTCTATCCCCTCGCCGGTGATGTCCCGGCCAGTCATTCACCGAGCCGCAGGAAGTTCAAGTAGCGGCTTCACTTGGTGTGAATATCCTTTCGTTGGCGATTTCCTCTTTCTCTGGCCCATCTCCCAGGTGGCCAACGTAGATTGCTCTTCGTGGAGCTTCCAGAAGTACGGATAGGTGAGCGTTTATACAGAGAACCAATAAATTCTCCTCATTGCCGAAACGGTAGGAGTGTCCGTGCCTCTAGCGTAGCAGTCGTGCTGCTGACGCCCCACAGTGATGAAATTTAGCAAAACCAGCGAGAGTCAGAAGGCGCGGAATAATTGAATTTTACTGAAAAAAGGCAGCAGCGAGCGCCTGGAACGATTCGTGCTTCTCTTTTCGCTAGGCTCTCAAAGGCCATATCACTATCAGGTTTTCCCCTATCTGATAGTGCTCAAGGCCCACGGGGTTACCCTCCTTTACCCCGTGGGCCTTTTTCTTGCCTAGGGCTTCAGGCACGCTCAAGATTCGGCCCCAAAATAAGCGTTGCGCAGATACTGAAACACCATCCGCTGGGTATTGAAAAACGAGCCGTTCAAGGCGATAGCCGAGCGCCTCACCTCGGCGAAAGCGTCTGGCCGCTGGTAAAACAGCGGCAGAATGACGTGCTCCAACTTATCGTAGAGGGAATTAGTCTCACCGCTATGATCCTCACCGTCCCCCTGTCCATCCCCAATGGCCCACCCGGTCACTCCCTCGACGTGTCCCTCGATCCACCAGCCATCTAAGACGCTCAGACTCGGCACGCCGTTGAGGGCCGCCTTCATGCCACTGGTCCCTGACGCCTCTTGAGGACGCAGGGGAGTGTTGAGCCACAGGTCTACCCCAGCACAGATGTGTCGGGCCAACGCCATATCGTAGTTCTCTATGTAGACGACCGGCACGGCAGTGCCCAACTGTGCCGAGGCGGCGAAAATCCGCCGCACCAGCGTTTTGCCCCCTTCATCGCGAGGATGGGCTTTGCCGCCATAAATCACCTGTAAGGGTCCGACTTGGCGGGCAATGCTTCTCAGCCGCTCCAGGTCCGAGAACAATAAATCCCCGCGTTTGTAAGCCGCAGCCCGCCGCGCAAAGCCGAGCGTCAGGGCCTCTGGGTTGAGTTGAACGCCGGTGCGCTGGGCAACGAGCGCCAACAGTTCCCGCTTGGCTTGCGCGTGGGCGTACTGGATTTCCGCGAGCGGGATGTTGACGGCATAGCGCAGATAAAAATTGTCGCGGCGCCATTCGGGGATGCGCCGATCATAGAGGTTACGGAAGGGAAACGCCGTCCAGGTGATCGCATGCACCCCATTGGTGATGGTGTCGATCGGCGCATCCGGGAACATGCCACGGGAGACTTCGCCGTGCCGCATCGCTACCCCATTGACGTAGCGCGCAAACCGCAGCGCCAAATGGGTCATGTTGAGCGTGCCATTCAGACCGCATTGCGCGGTCACCAAGGCGGCGGTCCGTTCTTCCCCAAGCACGCGACGTACTAAGTCGGCAGAAAACTGATCGTGCCCGGCGGGCACGGGGGTGTGAGTGGTAAACACGCAGCGCTGGCGGACTGCCTCATAGTCCGACTCGGTCGCAGCCGCCAGCCCGCGCTCCTTGGTCTGTTGCTCCAACAAAGCCAGCGTCAATAACGCCGCATGACCTTCGTTGAGATGATACGGTTGGACGCGCTCATGGCCAAGCGCACAGAGCATCTCCACACCACCAATCCCCAGCACCACTTCCTGACAGAGGCGGTAGTGATCGTCCCCGCCATACAAATGATCCGTCAGCGTTTGATCGTACGAACTGTTTTCCGCCAGGGCTGTATCGAGGAAATACACCGGCACGGTATGGCCAAATACGCCGCGCACGATAAAGCGCCACGCGCACACCTGTACCGCGCGACCTTCGAGCGTGACCGTAACGCGTGCAGAGAGCGGTTCCAGCACCTCCTCCATATGCCATATGGCTGGACTCTCGGACTGATTCCCTGAGTCATCGAGAGATTGGCGGAAGTAACCTTTGCGGTGCAGTAAGGTGACCGCCACCATCGGGACGCCGAGGTCGGCGGCCGCTCGCAAGGTATCACCCGCGAGCACTCCCAACCCCCCACTGTAGGTTGGGATAGCGGAATCGACTCCTACTTCCATGGAGAAGTAGGCCACTGTGTCAGTAAAATAGCTCGCTGGACGTAGCATAAGTGCTTAACAGCCTTGGGCGGAGTCGCAGAAAACTCCCCGGCTTTTCCTCCTCTCCCTCAGTATACTTGCCCTAAGTATGCGCGAATCTTTTTACAAGCAAGAAGATGACCAAGGAAAGCAAATCTCAGAGAACCGCTATATATGAAAAAATCTGTGTCTTTTCTAGTGCTTCCGTCACTCAGAGAAAGAGCAAGAGCAGCACTTGAAGTCCATAAAATAGGCACGCGAGCAGCAGCCTGCTAACGAAGCGGCCAAACCGTCCGCTTGACCGCGGTCTCTTCGCAGTTCTTGGCTATCTCTTTTGCACAGATCTGGCGAACGAAAAAGCAGATGAGATTGCGCATTGCCTCATCATCAAGGTCACGTAAGGAGGAAACATAGCAGAGACAAAACTTCCCGTCCTCTGTTCTGCATATCTTCCCTCATCGGCATCTCCTCGCGGTTGTTTCTCGCCTGAAACTCTCTTGAAGTTTTGTCAGACGTTCTTAGCAGTCCGCCTTCAGCACCTGCTGCTGTATCCTCCGCTCGTAAAAACTCTTCACTCCTCCCGTATCCTCCGACTGCTCCTCACCCGGCAGTGTTTTCCTGCAATCGCTTGAGCAACTCTTTGATGGCGTCTTCTTTCTCCTTCAGGCCCTCGCGATATTCGTGATCATCGGTATGGAAGATTTCATCCCGCAGCTCAGGAATCTCCTCCTCAAGTAATGCAATCAGTAACTGCTGCTCTTTGTCGCTCAGGTTAATTGTACTCATAACAATTCCTCCCGTGCTCAATGCTCTTGAATTGTGTGGGACAAAAGAAAAGTCTGCAAGACTTCTTATGTCTACGATTGTCGCAGATGTGCAAGAAGTTCTCCAGTGATCTCAACCGAACGACGTACTACCGGTGCAACACTTAGCCTCGACTGCGTGCCGCGTGCTTCCCAGCGATACGGCCGAAGACCGCACCACGCAGCACGGAAGTAGCGCCCATATAGTTGTAGTAATACAGCTCGCCCATGGGTTCGCCTGCGACATAGAGGCCAGGAATGATACGGCCCGAGGTATGCATCACTTGCGCGTTGGGGTTGGCTTTCAGCCCGCCGAAGGTAAAGGTGATGCCGCCAGTAACCGGATAAGCCAGAAACGGTGGAGTATCGAGCGGCCGGGCCCAGTTGGATTTGTTCACAGCCAAACCTTTCGTACACAGTCCGTCTAAGCGTAAAGGGTCGAATGTCCCTGGTTGGCGGGCAGCATTGAAGGTCTGAATGGTCCGCTCCATGCGCTCGGCTGGTACCTGGATAATGTCTGCCAGTTCACGAAGAGTCTCCGCCTCGTAGGGGTCCTCCGCGGTGCGGATGGCACGCTTCCAGGCGTCCGGATCTTCTAGGCGTGGCTTACTATCGAAGATGTTGAAAGCCACGCCATTTTTGTGATTCATGATGGCCTTACTGAACTTTACGTACGTCTGGTCGCGGAAATCCTCGCCTTCGTCGAGAAAGCGTTCGCCGTCTTCGTCGATGAAGAGGCCGAGCTGAAAGATGTAAATTGCCGTCACCCCACACTCAAAAGGAGTAGAGCGAGCATCAAGGACTGCAGAATGAAAATCGCCCCACTGTCCAGCCGGCATAGCTCCGATCTCTAGGGCCATCTTCAGTCCTTCCCCAGTATTGTAGCGGGTGCCGCGCAGGATGATGTTGTCCATGAAGCGGCCTAAGTAGCGCACGCGCATTTCCGGATTGGCTTCGAAGCCACCGCTGGCAATCACTACCCCCCCACGAGCTTTCACATCAGTGTAGCCCTCCGGCTCCAGCACACGGACGCCAATCACACGCCCGGAACGATCTGTGAGCAATTGTTCAGCTGCGGTCTCATAGGCGACGTGCACGCCTTCCCGCTCCAAGTGTTTATACAGCGTATCCACCAGCTGCCAACCACCGCCTACGGGCTGGCGTCGATACCCGGCGACGTTGGGATAGCCCTTTTCCCATTGCACACCTAGTTCAGTGAGCCAGTCCACGGCGTCCGCGGCATTGTCTACGAGCGTGCGGATAAGGTCTTTATTGGCGCGTCCGCGCGACACGCGCAGGAAAGCGTTGAAGAAGTCTTCTGTGGATTGGCCGGTCGGGCAATACTCATCGGGTTCGTGCGGATAACGAATCTGGGCATCAGCGATACCGGTGTTGCCGCCGCGCTGTAATTTGGGAGCTTTCTCGATGAGAATGACCTCGGCTCCTTCGTGCATGGCAGTAATGGCAGCGGACAAGCCAGCGATACCGCCGCCGATGACCGCAACATCACAGTCGATTTCGGGGATGGTGTCTAGCATAAGAGTTCACGACAGCAATTGCAGCAATGAAATAAAGGTGCACGTCATGATCCAGATAGAGAATGGGCTTTGCCATACAGAGAGAGTCGTAGAGAAGTGTCCTGGTTCAGTTGTCGCTCTTTGCGCCGGAGGAGTGTTATCTCTGCGTTAATTTCTCTCTGGTGGTCGAAGTAATAGGCGAGAGCGCCGTATACCTGGGTGGGAGTCAGCTGAGGGAATTCTTGAAGAATCTCTTCAGCGGTAAGGCCCCGCCGGTAGGGAATCACAACTGAACTCACAGGAAAGCGCGTTCCTGTAATGACCGGACGTCCGCCACAAATGTCTTTCCTACGCTCGACATACGGATGAGAAATTGTCTTTCGCTGTGTCGTCATACAAGCCCTTACTTCCCAGATCAGCGCTAGCTCTTGCCAAGCTACCTTTCTCTTGAGTTCCTGTTCTCTACCATGAACCTTTACCACGCCGCTCTCCATGCTGTGAAGTCCTCTCTCCTTCAATGACTCAATTCCTCCAGTAGCACTTTCGCCTCTCGCAAATCCTTCGTATCAAACCCCTCAGTGAACCAACCGTAAATCTCCGCCAGCATCTGCCGCGCCTCTTCCCTCTTGCCCTGTTGCTGCCACAATCGGCTCAGGCTCATCACCGCCCGCAGTTCCAACGACTTTGCCTGCTGCTTGCGAGCAATCTCGAGGGCCTTGAGAAAACATGCTTCGGCTTCCGCCTCCGCTTGGGTGCTAGGTGTTAGGTGCTGGGTGCTGGGGACTTCGGACTCCGGACCTCGGACTCCGGACTTTTGTAGCGTAAGCTGCCCTTTCAGCCGATACAGCTCGGCCTCGTAGTGACGCTCTCCAGTTTTGTCCACCGCCGTCAATGCTTCGGTCAGCACGATAAGACCCTCTTCGATCTGGCCTGCCTTTCCGCACCCCTCGGCCAGCAGGGCGAGAAACCACGGCGAGCCGATCTCCGCCCCTGTCGCCCGCCAAGCAGCCAAACCCTGGCGCATCTGCGCAATCCCCTTCTTCTCGTGTCCTTGCTCGGCTAGGATCCAGCCGCGCAGGATGGTCGCCTGCGGCACCCATTGCGCGAACCCTTGTTCCCTACAGAGGGCAATCAGTGCCTCTGTCTGCTCTTGGGTCGCTTGCCACTCCCGGCGGAACTGATGGAGGCCAGCAGCATAGTTGAGGGCATACACCTGGCTAAAAGGGTGAGATAGTTCCTGAGCCAGGGCTAAAGCTTCGTGGCCTCTCTTGAGGGCTCGGTCTGGATAGCCCAAGTGCCACAGGACCCAGGGTAGATAACAAAGGCAAGTGACTCCGGGGTCCTGCCCAGAGCGTGATGTATGGGAGGTATGCTTCTCGGGTTCATAGAGAGCAATGCCTTGCTCCAGGTATTCTCGGGCAGAGACAAACTCTCCGAGATGGAACAAAACGAGCCCGAGCGCCTGATGGGCTCCCAAGAGGCGAGCCGGGTTGTGTTCGCTTTGGGCCAAGCGCAGCAGCTGTGCTCCTAGCGCCCGCGCCGTCTGAAATTCTCCCCGCACGAGATAGAAAGCAAACAGACCCAAGAACACGCGAAACAGCTGAGGAGTTTCTCCCAACTGTTGGCACAGCTCCCGCGCCCGGGTATAGACTCTTTCCACTTCAGGGGCCGCATAGCCCCTGGTAGCCATCAGTGGCGCAGCCAGGACAGTCTGCAACGTCAGTTCTTGTTGGGTACGCTCAGGAGTATCCGGCAGTCCTTTGAGCAACTCTAGCCCCTTTGTGAAGTGATCGATCGCTTCGATGTGGGCCGAGCGTTGGATGGCTCTCTGACCAGCCCGCTGCCAATAAGGAAGGGCTTGCTCTCTGAGTCTTGCCTCGGTGTAGTGATGGGCCAAGATCTCTGGCTGGGTCTCTCTCGTTACTGGGAATCGCTCCTCCAATACCTGGGCTATCTGCTGGTGATATTGTTGTCGCGTGCTCTTGAGTAACGATTGGTAGGCGGCATCCTGAATGAGAGCATGTTTGAAGAGGTAGGTGGCCTGCGGGGGCAGGCCGCGCTGATAGACGAGTTCAGCTTCCACTAACTGGGTAAGCCCTTGCCGCAATGTCGCTTCGTCGAGCAGCGAGACTGCCTGGAGCAGTTCGTAAGAAAACTCTCGTCCGAGGCTAGCGCCCAATTGCGCTATTTCTTTGGCCGGTCCCAGCCTATCCAGTCGAGCCATTAGTGAATCGTGCAACGTAGCAGGGATGGCCATCAGCAGAGATGTACGGTTGGGCAACCCTACGGACCCTATGGACTCTACAGACTCTATGACCGTTTTGGTCAGTTCCTCTACAAACAGCGGCACCCCATCCGTCTTGGCCACAATTTGCTGGAGGATCTCTTGGGATAATGCTTTGCCCCCTGCCACTTGTCCTACCATCTCGCTGACTTGTTGACGCCCTAAACGGCTAAGCGTGAGGTGGGTGAGATGCGAACGAGGGTCCCACGGCGGGGTAAACTCAGGACGAAACGTTAGCAGCGTCAACATCCGCGCGGTCGGGACTTGGGCGAGGAGAAGGTGTAACACTTCTACCGTGGACGGGTCAGCCCAGTGTAGATCTTCCCAGACACAGTACACCGGGGCGCGCTCCGCCTCTTCCATCAGCCAAGCGACAAGTGCTCCTTGAGTTTTTTGCTTCTGCCTCTGAGGACTCAACGTCAAAGGAGGCGCCCCTTCAGGATGGGGCAAGGAGAGTAAGGCCGCTAATAGTGCCAGGGTATCTGTCTGGGGGAAGCGATAGCCAGCAAGAGTCTGCTGGAGTTTACCGAGCTTAGCCTGCGACGGCTCCTCTCGTTCAAACTGCAAGAGCCGCTGCAAGTGCTCAAGGATGGGATAGAAAGCACTGTTCTGGTAATACGGCGAACAGCGAAACGCCAGGCAGGTAGCACCCTCCAGACTCACCTGCTCTCTGAGTTCCTGCATAAGGCGGGACTTGCCAATGCCCGCCTCACCGCTGAGCAGCACCACCTGCCCTTCCCCCTGCTTGGCTCTTTCCCACCGTTCCCGTAGTAACCCTACTTCGTGTTCACGCCCGATAAGCGGCGTCAAGCCGGCGCGGATTGCTACCTCAAAGCGACTCTGGGCTTCAGTCTCTCTCACAACCTGGTACACGGAGAGTGGGGTGGGAAGGCCCTTGAGCAGCTGGGGTCCGAGATCCTGGCACTCAAACAGCCCTGCCACCAAGCGAGAGGTCGTCGGGCTGATAACTACACTGTTCGGCTGCGCTTGCTCTTGCAGTCGGGCAGCAATATTGGGCGTCTCGCCGACAATCGCCAATTGTTCGCGATACTCGCCACTGCCCATCTCACCTGCGACTACTAACCCCGTGTGAATACCGATGCGAACCTGCAACGGCTGTGATAACTGGACGTTCAGAGCTAGTGGTTTTCCCTGCTCCCCGGCCCCCGACCCCTGACCCCTGATTGCCCCGATAATCCCTATCCCGGCCCGTACGGCACGGGCAGCATCGTCCTCATGCGCAGTCGGATAGCCAAAGTAGGCCAGCAGCCCATCACCGAGATATTTTGCGACATGTCCATCAAAACGTGTGATGACATCAACACAAGCCTGTTGATAGGCTTGCATCACTGCCCGCAACTCTTCGGGGTCCAATTGTGCGGAGAGCGTGGTGGAGCCGACCACGTCACAGAACATCACAGTTAGTTGCCGACGTTCGCCCGCACTCAGTCCCGAGTCCGAAGTCCGGAGTCCGAAGTCTTTTCCCTTTTCACCCTTTCCCCTTTTCGCCTTTTCGCCCTCTGCTCCCCCACCGGTCCACACCAGGACAGCACCATCTTCATCAATCGCCAGCCGTCTGGCTTTAATGATCTCTTCCTTCAGATCCTCGATGTAGTCGTTGTCAAGCTCGAACTCACGCTTGAGTGCTCGATAGGACACCCTTCCCTGGCGCTGCAACATTTCGAGCACCTGCTCCACCACTGCCGAAAACTTCATGATGAATGCTCTATAAAAAAAGGCAGCTACAGAGTGCTGCCCCTACTTTCTTGTGCTGAGTTTTCCGCCGTCCTATTTGGAGTGCGGGAGCCATGCTCCCGTTTTCAACGGGCGAAGCCATGCTTCGCCCACGCTCTGCCCCAAGCATGGCTTGGAGCAACAAAAGCGCAAGCACGGCTTGCGCACTCCAAAACCTCGGTCCGGCACCCAGATTCTGTACACAAGCCCGAGACTTTTAGTCCCCCAAGTTCAGCGGGGGAAAGTCGGCTATGGTACGTCCGTTCTGACGGCGTATTTCGGCGAGCCCATCCTCGCCAACGTCACAGTAAAGTTCCAAGCGATTGCCAGCTGGATCACAGAAATAGATGCTCTTGGTGATACCGTGATCCACCGCCCGCACGATCGGCACCTCGTGCTGCTGCAAGGTCCGATAGCACTCCTTGAGCGCGGCCAAGTCTTCCACTTGCAGAGCGACATGGTGCAGCCCCACTTGATCCGCCTTGGGCTCGTCCGCTTCTGCAGACACTTCTAACACCGCGATGTCGTGGTGTTGCTCCCCCAACGAGAAGAACACTCCCCGCGGCTGCTTGAGCCGCATGACGACCTCGAAGCCCAGCACCTCGGTGTAGAACTTCTCCACCTGCGCGAGGTCGCGCGCTTTTAACACGACATGCCCAACCTTTTTCGGGTGAATCATAAAACTCCCTCCTATTGTGAGAATCGTGCCTTCCCTATCTCCCAGCGCTCCCGATCGTAAGGCTGATAGTTTTAAGTACTTGTTAGCCTTTTCGCGCTTCCCCCGCCATTGCCAAATATCGTTCCTTGTCAGCCGCTGTCGCTGGCCGGTGCCTCACGTCTCCCTCATTTCCTAGTTCGCGTGTCCAGCTGGCAAACTCCAGCAGAATCCCGTCGGGATCAAAGAAATAAATGGAGCGTACGAAAGTGCTGGCACTCACCGTCGGGTTCACCTGCCGGGGCGTATCGTCGTGATTGACAACCTCGGTCACCTCGATGCCTTTGGCCGCCAGCTTAGCACGATACTCCTCAATGCTCTCAAGCGGTACATCGAACGCCACGTGATTCATGGAGCCGTGCGCCGTGGTCAACGAGCCCTTGCCAACTTGTGCACCTGGTGAGGCGATGCCGGGCGCAGCTTCAGGGCCATCAGGAAACCAGAAGAAGGCCTAAGAATCGCCGTTGCCAATATCGAAGAAGAAGTGCTGCCCCCTGCCATCGGGTAAATCGATCGTTTTAGTCAGCGGCATCCCCAGCACGCTGGTGTAAAAG